>CBDUAS010000001.1:0-29628 GCA_965365185.1 uncultured bacterium
TCCCCAGCAGGAACTGCCAGCGTACCGTCGAAAGCCCGCCGGCCGGGGGGTGGAAGGCGTAGGCAACGAAGGCGTTCACCACCGGGGCGCCGGCAAAGACGATCGACATCACCACCGTCGGCGTTCCCTGGGAGCCGAAAGCGAGCAAGACGAAGAACGCTCCGGCGGCGCCGACGGTGCCCGCGATCAGCGACCAGGTCAGACCGCGCACGGGGAAGCTCCACGAAGCTCCGTTGGACCAAAGGATCACCAGCGGCGCCAGCACTGCGGTGAAGAAGTACGCGATGCCGACGAATAGAAACGCCTTGTAGCGGCCGAGCACGGGATCCGCCATTGCCATCTGTCCCGTGTGGAGGAAGACGCCGTAGCATCCCCACGAGACCACGGTCATCAGCGCGAAGCCCAGCCAAGCCCAACCGGTGCTGCCTGCGGCCATCCTGCCCTCCTTGGACACTTCATTGACACGTCGGATTGGTGGAACTTACTGTGACGACAGCGGTCCGGCAACAGGCCGCGACCGTCCGGCGTGCTGTTTGCGCCCTCGCGAAAGGTCCTCGGAGCAAGCGAACGCGATTGCCATGAGCCTGGATTCCCGAAGCCTCGCCCGTTCGAGCGGTTTGTTGCTCGTCATCTCTTTCTTGGTTGTGATCATCGCCATCCCAGCGCCTGAAGCCTCCGGATGGCAGGACGAAGATGCCGGTGCTGCCCTGCGGGCGGCGGCGAGTCGCGGCGAGCTGGAGACCGTACGCTCGCTTCTTGCCAGCGGCGTCGACGTCGACGCCGCGAATGAGTACGGTGCCACACCGCTGATCGTGGCCAGCATACGCGGTCGCGCCGACGTCGTACGCGTCCTGCTCGAGGCCGGCGCCGACCCGGAGCGTGCCGACGATTTCTACGGACTTTCGCCGCTGGGGTGGGCTACCCAAGGAGGCTTCGAGGACGTCGTCTCGCTGCTGTTCGCCAGCGGCGTCGGCGGTTTCGACACCCTGTTTTCCGCCGCCGTCGACAGCGGCGACGTCGACCAGGTCGCCAGGCTCCTGCGATTGCACACCCCCGATGCGGACACGCTTTCGACGGCGCTGGAACGGGCGATCGCCGCGCGCAACGAACCGCTGGCGGAACTTCTCGTCGGCGCCGGGGCGGTACGCCCGCCGCCGGAGATCATCAGCGTCGACGTCGAGGCGCTGCGGCTCTACGAAGGCAACTACGTCGACGAGGTCGGCTTCGAGCTCTCGGTCATTGCTGATGAGCAAACCCGGGCGCTGCTGGTGCGACCGGCGGGAATGCGCAACCCGCTGAGGTTCGTTCCCATCGAGCAGACCACGTTCATTGCGGAGCAGAACGAAAGCATTTTCGTGCGATTCACCGTGCGGGATGGTCGCGTGGTGAGCATGTCATTCACGCAGGCGGGCGCGACGCGCCGCATGTCGAAGCGATGAAGTCGGCCCGGCGCCCGTCGTTCTCGTCGGCGATCGCTCGTTTCGCCGCGGCGCTTCTGGCGTTGTTCTCGGCCGCACCGCCGCCGCTTTCCCAGTCCGCGGTTGACGCCCAGGCAGGTGCAGCGGCCGCGAGCTGGCCCTCGTTTCGCGGCCCGGGGGCCGCGGGCGTCGCCGACGGTCCCGAGCTTCCCGCGACCTTTGACGGTGTCGACGGCACCAACCTCGCGTGGCGCGTCGAGATTCCGGGAATGGCGCACGCGAGTCCGGTTGTTTGGGGCGACCGTATCTATGTGACCAGTGCCGTCAGCGAGGGCCCCCGCCAGAGGTTCGTCGCCGAGCTCCCGGACTCGCGGGAGTCGGTCGTCGACCCGACGCCCCATCGCTGGGTTGTCATGGCGCTCGACAGGCTGACCGGGGAGCTGCTGTGGGAAAGGACGGCCGCCGAGGGAATCCCGGCGACCGGCAGGCTGCGCAAGGGCAGCTTCAATAACTCGACGCCGGCAACCGACGGCTCGTACGTCGTGGCGCTGTTCGGGTCGCAGGGGCTGTTCTGCTACGACGTCGACGGCAACCTGGTATGGCGCAAGGATCTGGGCATCCTCGACGCCGGTTGGTTCTTCGACCCCGCATTTCAGTGGGGCACCGCGAGCTC
The DNA here is from genome assembly GCA_965365185.1 of uncultured bacterium. Lineage (GTDB taxonomy): Bacteria > Acidobacteriota > UBA890 > UBA890 > UBA890 > CBDCGW01. Next base: position 2,092 of record CBDUAS010000001.1, read on the forward strand.
GCCGATCATCTTCGATGGCAAGGTCATCGTTCAGGCGGACGTCCGCGGAGGCGCGTTCATCGCTGCATTCGACGTCGGCAGCGGAACGGAGCTGTGGCGCACGCCGCGTGACGAGGTGTCGTCCTGGGCGACGCCGACGATCGTGACCGCCGCGGGTCGATCGGAGATCGTCACCAACGGCGGCCGCGCCGTACGGGCCTATGATCCCGCCAGCGGGGAGCAGCTCTGGTCGCTGGCGCCGAGCTCGGAGATTGCGGTGCCGACGCCGATCTTCGCGTTTGATCTCGTCTTCGTCGGGTCCGGCTACCTGCCGACGCAACCGGTGTACGCCGTTCGCCCGGGCGGAAGCGGTGACATCTCATTGGCGGGTGATCGGCGCGCCGGCGGGCAGATCGCTTGGAGCGTGAGCGATGCCGGTCCGCTGATCGCCACGCCGATCGTCGTGGAGGACTATCTCTACCTGCTTGACCGCGACGGAACGGTTCGCTGCTTCGACGCGGTCACAGGCATCCCGATCTTCACGGAGAAGCTCGGCGCTAGCGAGCCGGCCGGCGGGGGCGGCCTCGAGGACCGTACCGATGCCGTGGGAGGAGGCACCGACGAGACCGATGCCGGGGCGCAGGGAGAGCAGGCACAGGCGGAGGATGCGTCGCCGCCGGTGACCTACACCGCATCGCCGGTTTCCGCCAATGGCCGGATGTACTTCATCACGGACGCTGGCGACGTCCACGTCGTCGATGCCGGGCCGTTCCTGCGGGTCGAAGCGAGCCACCGTATCGGCCTGGCGGCGAACGACCTGGAAGCTCCGGTCTATGCCACACCGGCGATCGCCGATGGCATGCTGATTGTCCGCGGCCTGCGCCACCTGTTCGCCTTCTCCCGCTGACGAACGTACGCCGCTTCCGCGCCATTCGCGGAATGGTCGCCGGGTGGGCAGAAGGTGGCCGTTCTTGCGTGGCGCTCCGGCGCCGTTCCGGGTCCGCCGCCGGACCCACCGTCCCCTAGCTGGCAGGCACGGGCCGCCCATGCTAGCGTTTCAGGGCGGTCGCACTCGAAGCAGTGCGCATAGCAGCGCTCATTGAAGGACCTGTCAGACAGCCCCGGGTCCTTTTTTATTGGAGAAAGCATGGTCGAAGTAAGGCTCAAGGAAGGCGATCGTCTGGAATGGGCGATCAAGAAGTTTCGCCGTGAGGTGCAGCGTGCCGGTATTCTGCGCGACCTGCGCCGTCGCCGCTTCTACGTGAAGCCGAGCGAGGCGAAGCGTCTGAAAGCCGCCGCCGCCCGCAGGCGCCGGCGCCGCCAGATCCAGCGCCAGCGCCGCAGCGAGTACTAGGCTCGGGCCCGGCCAGGCTGGCATGTACTGTCCCGATTGCGGCGCGGAGTATCGGCCCGAGATTCAAGAGTGCGCCGATTGCGGCGTGATTCTCGTGCCCGCTCTCCCTGCAGGGGACGCGCCCGATCCGGATGCCAAGATCGTGCCCGTCTTCCGCACCACAGACGCGATGGTGTTGCCGATCGTCACCTCGCTGCTGGACTCCGCCGGAATCGACTATTTCGTGCAGGGGGAGGAGGCCCTCGGCCTGATACCGGTGGGCAGCATGGGGAGTGCCGTATCGCGGGCCTCGCTCGGGGCGATCGTGCATGTGAATGACGAGGACGCCGAATCGGTGCGCGCCATGCTCGACGAGATCAAGGCAGGCTCCGCCGAGCTCCGCGAGGATGTGCCGGGCGAATCTGGCGACAGCGACGCGACGTTGCAGTAAGCTGCGTCCGGTGCCGGTTTCCGGCCTTCAGCTCGCGAGGAGCCGATGTCCTACCCCACCGACGGCGGATGCCTGTGCGGCGCGATTCGTTACCGCTTGTCCGCCGCGCCAATGGCCAGCATGCATTGCCACTGCAACAACTGCCGCAAGGCCAGCGGCGCGGCCATGCTTACCTGGGTCACCGTGGCGGCGGACGCCGTCGAGCTCGTTCGCGGCCAACCGCGACGCTACGGCTACGTGAGTGAACACTACGCCGGAGAGGTGGAGCGCTGGTTTTGCGGCTCCTGCGGCTCGCAGCTCGCCTGGCACCAGGTGGGCAGCGACACCATCGACCTGACCGCGGGAAGCCTCGACGACGCGGACCGCATCGAGCCCGGGCACCACGTATTCGTTCGTAGCCGCGTGCGTTGGCTGCACGGCGTCGATGATCTGCCCGCCTTCGAAACGACGTCCTGACGGTGGGCTCCGTCCTCGAGGTCGTCGCACCCGTCTTCGGGCTGATGATTCTGGGCTTCGTTGCCGCGAGGTGGGGCTGGTTCGACGACCGGGCAACGCGTGGGCTGGTGGCCTTCGTTTTCAACTTCGCCATCCCGGCGCTGCTTTTTCGTAGCCTCGCCGTCATCGAGCTGCCTGCGCAGATCGAATGGGGGTTCCTGTTGTCGTTCTACGCTGGGTCGCTGGCCGTTTACGGACTCGGAATGTTCGCGGGCCGCCACGTCTTCGGGCGTCCGGCCGATGCGCAGGCAATCTTCGGCATGTCCGCGGGATTCTCGAACACCGTGCTCGTCGGGATCCCGGTGTTGCTCGCCGCGTTTGGCCCGCGGGCGTCGCTGCCGGCGTTTCTCCTGGTTTCGCTGCAGTCGCCGCTACTGATGCCGTTGACCGTCGCGCTTATCCAGCTCGGACGCGGGCGGTCGTCGGCCCTGGGCCCGCGACTGCGCGCCGCGACAGGAGACCTCTTGCGCACGCCGATCATCACCAGCGTGCTCGCCGGTTTGGCCGTCAACCTTGCCGGGATGTCGCTGCCCCGACCCGTTGACGGCATCGCCGCACTTCTGGGAAGCGCGGCCGTCCCATGCGCTCTATTCGCCATGGGCGCATCGCTGGCCGCCTTTCCGCTGCGCGGCGACCTGTCGCCGGCACTGCTGCTGGTGACGTTCAAGCTCGGGCTGCACCCACTGGTGGTGTGGCTACTGGCGGTCCCGGTGATGGGTCTCGACGGCATCTGGGTCCCGGTGGCGGTGACGATGGCGGCCATGCCCAGCGGTATCAACGCCTACCTGTTCGCGGCACGCTACGAAGCGGCGCAGGGGGTCGCTTCGCGCGCCGTATTCATCAGCACCGCGGCGTCCATCGTGACGATTTCGATCGTGTTGTATCTGTTTCGCTGACAGCGAGCCGGACCCCGCCCCGCCGCAACCTTCCCCCGCACCTTCACGCGAACGGCAACATCGACGTTCCCCCCAACCCGTCGATCTCTCCTCGGCCCGATTCGCCCACCCCCCCTCGTGGGCGCCGCGCTCGGTGCCCGCGTGGTGAACAGCGTCCTGAGGGCTGACGGTTAGCGGTCGAACGCGGCCAGCACCGGTGCGTGGTCCGACGGCTTTTTGCCCTTGCGCTCGTCGCGGTCGATAAAGGCTTCGGTCGAGGTGTCGGCGAGCGCCGGGGTCGCCAGGATGTGGTCGATTCTCAGGCCGTTGTTCTTCGGAAACGCGAGCATGCGGTAGTCCCACCACGAATAGGTGCCGCCCTCTTCGTGGTGCCGCCGGAACGTGTCGACCAGGCCGAGGTCGAGCAGGCGTTGGAAGCGTGCCGTCAGGTCCTCGTTGAAGAGCACGCCACCCTCCCATGCTTCCTGCTTTTCAACGTCACGGACATCGGGGGCGATGTTGTAGTCGCCACAGATCGCCAGTGGCGCGCCCAGATCCTGCCTTTCCACGAAGCTCTCGAGGCGATCGAGCCACTCCAGCTTCAGGGCGTACTTGTCGGAGTCGATGCGCTTGCCGTTGACGACGTACACGGAAACGATGCGGGCGCCCTGTACGGTGCCGCTGATGATACGTGCCTCCCCCTCCTCCCCGCCATCATCGAAACCGCGGACGACGTCTTCGATCTCACCCTTCGCGAGGATCGCGACGCCGTTGTAGGTCTTCTGGCCATGCACCGCGGCGTGATACCCGGCTGCCTCGACGGCCGCCCACGGGAACTGTTCGTCCGTACACTTGAGCTCCTGCAGGCAAACAACGTCCGGGTCGCGGCGCTCCAGCCAGGCGAGCAGGCGCTCTTCGCGAGCGCGAATCGAGTTGATGTTCCAGGTGGCCACGAGCATGCCGCGATTCTGTGACGGGTGCGCTCCACACGCAAACACAGGGGGCCGGCGCCGTTTACGGATCGTGAGCCGGGGCCTCGGAGGACCCCCTGGGCGGGGATTCTTGGCGAAGTTCCATTGTCGGCCGGCGGAAGAGACCGCCACCGGCGTGCGAGAATAGGGACGCAATCGATGTGCCGTCCGCGACCGTCAGGAGGCTTCAAGTGTCGAAATCCATCCGCAACACGACAGCCGGAGCCGTGAAGGTACCGCTGCCGCACGGCAAAGCGCTCCATCTGGGGCCGCACCAAACGGGTCAGATCTCGCATCATCACCTCGATCACCCGCCGCTCAAGAAGCTCATTGACGCCGGCACCGTCGAGGTCACGGACGCAGACGAGAACGAGGCCGTCCCGGCCCACGGCCGTCGCGGCGAGGTGCCGTTCGAGGGGTGAGAAGCGGTCGGTGGGCCGCCCGCCTCGGCCCTGTGGCCGCGGTGACGGCCCGCTTCCTCTCCTGCGCGGAACGCCGCGCTAACGCGGGATCATCGCCGGCACGATGATCCCGGGCACTCCACGGGCCGTCGCTGCGCGGTTGAACGCCGCGACGTCTCGGTCGATGACTTGCAGCAACTCGGCGTGGTGGGTCTCCATCTGGGCGTGCAGGTGATCATGCACTTCCCGTTGCTGCTGGTTGGGGGCGAAGTCCACGGACGAGTTGACGTCGCCGGCAAGCACCGAGATCTTGCTGTACAGCCGGTTGGGATCGCGGAAGGACTTGGAGTCGCCGTCGGCGATGGTCGGCTGGAAGATCTTGTCCTCGACCACCTGCAACTTGGCAGCCAGAGAGTCGACCTCTCGGGTGAACGAGGCAGCGTCGGCTTCGAGCTCGAGCAAGCCGGTCAGGTCGACGAGCTGTTTCTTCATCAGCTCGATGCCGCTGAGCATGCGCGAGACCGTGTTGAGATCGTCGCGGATCTCCAGTTGGAGAGCCACCTGCGCCTCGATATCGGACTGGGTTCCCTCCGAGCGGGGATCCTTGCGCACGACGAGCCGCTCGGTGAGCTCCTGGCCGTTGACCGTCAACTTCAACGTGTAGGTGCCCGGCGCCACCATGAAGCCCTGGAAGCCGCCTCCCGTTCCCCAGCTCAGGACCGGGTACCAGCCCTCCCGCTCCCAGGTGGTGCGGAACCGCTTTTCCTCGACGACGTGCGGGTTCCCCGGTGGTTTGGTGCGTAGCTTGGCCTGCTCCGCACCGGGGTAGCGCAGGTTCCACGAGGCGCGGTTGATGCCCGGCCTGCCGCTGCCGCGCAGCGTAGTTACCAGGTCACCGTCGTCATCGAGAATCTCGATCCGCACCGGGCCCGAGGCACCGTCTTTCAGGTAGTAGTTGATGTACGCGGCGACGTTCATGCGCGGGCCGCCGGTAATCGGATGCATGCGATAGGCAGGCCGCGGCACGAACAGATGCGCGTCAGCGGCCAACACCTCGTCGGTGAGCTGCTGCAGCGGCGTAATGTCGTCCATGATCCAGAAGCCGCGGCCGTACGTCGCCACCACCAGATCGTTGAAGTGCTCCTGCACGACCATGTGATGCACCGGTGCGTGCGGCAGGTTGTTCTGCAGGGGCAGCCACGTATCCCCGTCGTCGAACGACACGTAGATGGCGTTCTCGGTGCCGGCGTACAGCAGCCCCGGGCGCACTGGATCCTCGTGCACCCAGTGCACGTAGCTGAAGACGCTGCGCGGAATGTTCGAGCTGATTGAAGTCCAGGTCAGCCCCCAATCCTCGGTCTTGTAGATGAACGGATCACGATTGTTCATCTGATGAAAGTCGACGGTGATGTATGCCTTGCCGCGTGCGTGCCGCGAGGGCTCGACGTTCGATACCGTGCCCCATTCGGGCAGGCCGGGTATGGTCTCGGTGACGTTGGTCCAGTTGGCGCCGCCGTCCCGGGTCAGGTGAACGAGGCCGTCGTTGGTGCCGGCCCAGATCTCGCCCTCGGAGAGAGGAGATTCGGCGATGGTGAACACCAGCTCGGCATACTCCACACCGATGTTGTCGTAGGTCAGCCCGCCGGACGGCCCCAGCTTGCCGGGGTCGTTGGTGCTCAGGTCGGGGCTGATGATCTGCCAGCTCTCCCCCCCGTCGGTGGTCTGGTGGACGAACTGGCTGCCGACGTACACCTTGTTCGGATCGTGCGGCGAGAAGACGATCGGGAAGGTCCACTGGAAGCGGTACTTCACCTCGGCGGCCGAGTGGCCGTAGTCCGAATCGGGCCACACCTTGACGGTCCGGCGGTGGCCGGTGCGGTAGTCGACCATCGTCATGCCGCCCATGTAGGAGCCCCCGTAGACGATGTTGGAGTCGAACGGACTGGGGACGATGTAGCCGCTTTCGCCGCCCGCCGTCGATTCCCACTGGTCGGCGCCGCCCCGGCGCCCGCCCCCCTGGGCCATGGTGCCGCGGTTGCTGCCACCGTCCTGCATGCCGCCCATGACGTTGTAGGGAATCTCGTTGTCCACCGCGACGTGGTACATCTGCGCGTTCGGTAGCTTGATGTTCATCCACGACCTGCCGTGGTTGAGCGAGATCTGGGCACCGCCGTCGTCGCTGATCATCATGCGGTCGGGCATCAGCGGGTCGGCCCAGAGGTCGTGGGTATCGCCACTCCACCCGGTCCGTTCGGTGGTCAGGCCGCCGTCGTACGTCACCGAGTGGCTGTTGGCGGCAAAGTAGACCTCGTTCTCGTTCGCCGGCGAGACGAGAATGCGCGAGGCATAGTGCGGCCGCTCGTTCAGGATGCGGTCGTAGCTCATCAAGGTCCAGTTGTCACCGCCGTCCGACGAGCGCCACAGCACGCCGCGGTTCGGGTAGCCGGTTTCGATCATCGCGTACACGACGTCGGGATTGCTCGGGGCAATGGCCAGGCCGACCTTGCCCGTCGGCGGCCCGGGCAAGCCGTTGCCCTCGAGGTGCTCCCAGGTGGCGCCGACGTCCTCAGACCGGTAGACGCCGCCGTTGGGACCGCCGCTCTCGCGTCCCCAGGTGCGGATGACCAGAGGCCAGGCGCCGGCGAAGAGGATGCGCGGGTTGGAGGGATCCATGGCGATCTCGAACACACCGGTGTTCTCATCGATGAACAGCGTCTGCTCCCAGGTCTTGCCGCCGTCGATGGTGCGAAACACGCCGCGATCGCGCTGTGGACCGTAGCCGTGGCCGATCGCCGCGACGTGCACGATATCCGGATCACGCGGATCGATGACGACGCGGCCGATGCGCCCCGTCATGTCGAGGCCCATGTGCTTCCAACTGCGGCCCGCATCCGTCGACTTGTAGACGCCGTTACCGATCGAGATGTTGCTGCGCACCCAGGGTTCGCCGGTGCCTACCCAGACGACGTTCGGATCGGAGGGTGCGATGGCGATGGCGCCGATCGACTGCGCCGGCATGTCGTCGAAGACCGGGTCCCAGTTCAAGCCACCGTCGACTGACTTGAAGACGCCGCCCGAGGAGGCGCCGATGTAGTAGACCATCGGATCTCCGGGAACGCCGACCACCGCGGAGGTGCGGTTCCCCGGCGGGCCGATGTAGCGGTACTGCAGGGCGCTGAGGGTCTCCGGCGTGATCTCCGGCGCCTGTTGCGCCGAGACGATGGTGACGCAGCTCAACGCCAGAAGCAGGATGGCGGCGACACGGGCGTAGGGTGCAACGAGAGCGTGGCGGGTAAAGCGAGCGGCTGGGGACATGGCGGCCTCTGGCGTGGGGATGGAGCGGCATTTGCCGATAAGCGTATCTATTCATCTGATTTTGCCGGCTGTCAAGGGGTGCAGCCCGGCGGGCCAGCCTTGCGCTCTTCTCCCGGGAGGGAGTCGCCTTCGAGGCCGACTCCGTCGACCGACCGGCGCGGCGCGGGCTTTGCAGCGGGGAATAGCTTCAGCGACGCCGCTGCCAGGCGGCCAGAGCGTAGCTGTAGTCGAACAACACCGCGCCCTCGCCGTGCTCGTCGATCAGCCTCTCGATGTGGCGCACGATACGGTCGCGTCGGGCCAGCAGGGCCATGATCTCCCGGCCGCCGATGTAGGCGGACAATCGCCGCAGCAGATCTTCTTCGTTCAACGCCCGCAGGCGGTTCCACAGTCCGCGCTCCACGAACCGGATGTGCTCCGGTGTGCGCAGCTCCCGGCGCAACTGGAAGGCCCTGGTGTGATCGATGAACCAGACCGTCCATTGCTCATCGACAAGCAGGTTTCCGGTGTGCCGATCGGTGTTGAAGAGCAGGTTGTCGAAGATCGTGAGCGTCTGTTGCACGCCGCGCCACCAATCGGCGTGCGGCGGCCGCGTCCCGTGTTCGATGTGGTGTCTGGCGGTTTCGGCAGCCTCGATCCAGAGCTGCAACGTACCGTCCCGATTGTGGATGATGCGGCGCACCGTCGGTGGTACGAACGGCAGCTCCAGCATCCGGGCGAGCTGGTACGCGGCGGCTTCGGAAATCGCACTGTCCGTGAAGTCCTCGAACAGTGGCTGGCCGCTGGCCGGATCGATGGTGCGCTCCTGCGTGCGCCGGTACGAGCGGAAGATCGCGTGTGCCTGCACGCCGTCCTTCTCCAGGAGCAGCTTTTCGGGGTGGGTGGCGCCTGCGGGCAGAGCCGTCGTCGAGACCACGTCGGCCGTACGGAGGAACTCGAGGGCATCGTCGTGCGAGGCGAACGGAAGCGGCCTGCCGTCGATACCGCGGAACCGAACCACGCGCCGTTCCGTCGGCGCACCAGGGCCCTGTGGCAGCCCGCCGGAACCGCGGAGGGCCGGTGGCGCGAAATCGAGCCGAGGGTGCGCCGCGGCGAACGATGCAGGTGATGCAGCCGATGCAGGAACCGAGCTGACGCACACGAGAACAGCGAGCGTCGCAGCCGCCCTTTTCAGCCGTCTCGATTGACCTCTCCGACGCTCTCCGCGCATGACCTCTTCTCCTGCGCCCACGGATGCCGTCGAATCGGCACCCGCATCGTCGTGGCAAGTCGAGCGGCCTCGTCCTGCTTCTGGAAGAACTGACGGCAATACGGCCGAAAAGGTTCAAGTTTTCTCCTTTGCGCCGCCCCGCGCCGGGGTCGTTCGATCAGCTCAGCGGAGAAAGCTCACGGACAGGCCCCCTCCGGCGCGAAAGAACTCCGTTTCCAGCTCGGGTGTGTCCAAGAGCTCGCGCACGAAGTCGGGCGCCATGCCGCCGCCCCGGCGGCGGCGGCCGGTCCTGGCGTCCGGGGCGGAGACGTTGTGGGCGGTGAAACAGCCACCCTTCTCGAGCTTCGGAAGCAGCGCTCGGAAATACTCCGCATACCAGTTCTTGTCGGCGTCGATGAAAACGAAGTCGAAGGGGCCCTCGAGCTCGGGCACGAGCTCGTGGGCGTCGCCGAGCCGCGCGTCGATCCACGCGCTCAGGCCGGCTTCGTAGAAGTTGGCGACCGCGGTCTCGTAGCGGCTCTCGTCGATCTCGATGGTGAGCAGCTTGCCACCCGTCTTGCTCAGGGCCCAGGCTATCCAAATGCCCGAGTGCCCCGTCGACGTGCCAACTTCGAGGGCGCGCGTGTAACCGTGCTCGACGACCAGGTCGAAAAGCTTCTGGCCGTCGACGGCGGGGACGTTGGCGTCGCGCCAAGCACGGCGATTTGCCTCCAGAAAGGCTTCGACCCGCTGGTCGAGCGCAGCCTGTTCGACGCCATCGTGGATTCCGGGACCGGGGCTCGCGGTCGGGAGAGACCAACTCGGCGGGGTGGGGCCGGCGCCCGCGAGCAACAACGGGACCAGCACGAGAACTGCCGTCCAGCGTGCACGTTGCATGATGATGGCTCCGGTGCAACCGGGAGGCAGAGTCTCGACAAGTCTTACATGCCGCTGCAGCGCCCTGTGTAAAGCGGGCGTAAAGTCATGTAAGGGTCGGCGTGTGAAACGCGTCGCCTGCGGCGGCAGGGCGCCGGTGCATATGGTCTGGTCGCGGGAGGATGACATCCGGCGGCGGCGACCGCCTCGTCCGATTCTGATCAGTGTGACATCACGAACACGCCGACGTTGATGCCGACGGCATACGCCGGAAACGAGAAGCGGTCGAAGAACTCGAAGTCTTCATTCTCTCGCTCCCAGCCGTCGGCGATGTCGGTGTTATGCGACATCAGCACCAGGACCCGCCCGCTCGAATCGCTGATGCTGCGCAGGTGCGGGGTAGCGGAATCGGCGCCGCGTTCCGACGTGGTGACACGTCCGGAACGCCGCCACCACTGGATCGACGGGATCTGGGGGATCTCGGCGACGTCGTAGAGCATCTGCCGCAGCGGATGTTCAGGGGGCACGTCGAGGATCGGATACTCCTCCGGCGGCAGCACGCGGCCGATCTCCCGGCGCCACTGATCCCACGCCTGCCAGCCCCAGAAGTCGTCGACCCAGAGGAAGCCGCCCTTGAGCAGATACTCGCGCAGGCGTTCGACTTCGACGCTGTCGAACCCCACCGTGCCAACGTCGGACATGAAGATGAACGGGTACTTGAACAGCTCCTCGTCGTGCAGGGTGACGACGACGTGGTCCGGGGTGCCGAAGCTCGTCCGACGCACGTGCGCCGTGGTGAACTCGTCGAACCGGCTCATGAAGTTCTTGTCGCCCTCGGGGTAGTCGGTAAACCAACCCTGCCCCAGCGGCTCATAGCGGGTGCTCTGGTACAACACGCGGGCGAACACGAAGTCGCCGTCGATTGGAGCGTTCGGATCGGGAAACCGCGGGGCGGCACGGCGTCTGCGCCCGTATTGCGGTGCCGGTGAGCCCGTTTCCGCCGCTGCGGCCGCCATGGTGCCCCCCGAAGGCCGCGCAAGTGCGCGCGGCGGTACTTCCGCGCCGGCTGCGGCAAGCGCCGACTCAGCGTCGCTCGTGCTGTGCCGCCCCGTGGCGATCGGATCGAAAGCAGGGGTGCTGACGAGAGCGGCGATCGTGGCTGCGGAGATGGACCCGGCCGCGGCGAAGGCCAGGACTCGCTTGTCGCTACGGGGGCGCATGAGCTCAGTGTAGCCGTTGCGTGACGACGAGGCACGGGCCGCGGCCTGCCGACCGGGATCGGCCGTCGTTCTCGGACCGGGATCGATCGTCGCTTTACGGCCGGGATCGGCCGTCGCTTTGGTGGTACTTTTCTCTGCCCGGCAGTTCGTACGAAAGACAGGAGATCATTTCCGATGAGGCCGACTCGCACGTTCCTGACTCTTCTCGTTGTCGCGCTGATCGTTCTTCCGGCCGCGGGATCGCCGAGCGCCGCCGCGCTTGCTCCACAGGAGCGGCGCGACGCGGTCGATCGCGCACCTCTGCCGCTCGCCGGGAGCCGGACGTTCCGCCTGCAGACCGACGAGGGATCGTGGATCTCCCTCGACGTCAGCCCCGACGGCGAGCAGATCGTCTTCGACCTTCTCGGCGACCTTTACCTGCTGCCGTTTGCCGGCGGGCGCGCGGCGAGGATCACCTCCGGGATGGAGTTCGATTCACAACCGCGATTCTCGCCGGATGGCCGTAAGATACTGTTCGTCTCGGATGCTCAGGGTGGTGAGAACCTTCACGTCCTCGATCTCGACGAGCGCGACAGCGACGGTGAGTTCGAGGTCCGCGAGCTCACCGAGGGCAAGAACAACTCCTACAGCTCTCCGGAGTGGACCCCGGACGGCGAATACGTCGTCGCCACCAAGTCGTTCGGTCGCCGCGGCAAGCTGTGGATGTGGCACGTCGACGGGGGCTCCGGCATCCAGCTCATCGAGGAGCCGGCCAACGTCAAGACCATCGGCGCCGCCTTCGGCCCCGACGATCGCTACATCTGGTTCGCCCGGCGCAGTGGTGACTGGCAGTACAACGCTATCTTCCCCCAGTATCAGATCTACTACTACGATCGCGATACGGGCGAACAGGTGACCCGGACGTCGCGCTACGGCTCCGCCGTACGGCCAACACTCTCGCCCGACGGCGAGTACCTGGTGTACGCAACGCGCTTCGAGACCGAGACCGGCTTGCGGCTTCGTGAGCTCGACACCGGCGACGAGCGTTGGCTGATGTTCCCGGTGCAGCGCGACGACCAGGAGGCCATGGCCACGCGCGACGCGTTTCCGGGCATGTCGTTCACGCCGGATTCGCGCGAGGTGGTGACGACCTACGAAGGGAAGATCTGGCGCGTGCCGATCGACGGATCGGAGCCTTCGATCATCCCCTTCAGCGTCGACGAGCAGGTGGCGTACGGTCCGGAGGTGTTCTTCGAGTACCCGATCCCCGACGAGCCGACCTTTCAGGTGACACAGATCCGGGACGCCGTGCCCTCGCCGGACGGCAGCAAGCTGGCGTTCGTCGGGCTCGACCACGTCTACCTGATGGATTGGCCGGGCGGAACGCCGCGGCGGGTGAGCGAGGCGGGAGGAGACGTCATCGAGGCGCAGCCGGCCTGGTCGCCTGACGGGCAGTCGATCGCCTTCGTTACCTGGTCATTCGCCGCCGACGGCGCCGTCTACCGCGCCGACGCGGCCGGCGGCAGCCCGACGCGATTGACGACGCAGCCGGGCATTTACCAGAACCCGGTGTGGTCGCCCGACGGCGATCGTATCGTTGCCGTCCGCGGCCCGGCTCGGAACTTCGAGGACGCCACCGGCACGCGCGCCTTCGGCGCCGCGGTCGATCTGGTGTGGATTCCGGCGGAGGGTGGCGCGTGGAACCTGATCGCCCCGACCGAGGGACGCACCAACCCGCACTTCGGTGAGGAGAGCGAACGCATCTACCTGAACCAGAGGGGCGAGGGGCTGATCTCGGTCCGCTGGGATGGCACCGATCAGAAGGCCCACGTGCAGGTGCGCGGGCGCGCCGCGCCCGGATCGGAAAACGCGCCCACCGCCGACTGGATCCGGATGGCGCCCGTCGGCAGCAGGGCGCTCGCGCAGGTCGGCCAGGACCTCTACGTGGTCACGGTGCCGCGGGTGGGTGGGGAAACGCCGACGGTGTCGGTGGCTGACCCCGATAGCGCCATCGTGCCCGTACGCCGCCTGACCGACATCGGCGGGCAGTTTCCCGCCTGGGGCCGAGACGGCACCACGGTGCACTGGTCGATCGGCAACGCTCACTTCGTCTACGACCTGGGGGCCGCCGAGGCGGCGGAAGCAGCCGCGGAAGCGGAGGCCGAGGCGGAGACGGACGCCGCGGCCGGAGCGGACGAAGAGCCGGACGCCGCGGGCGGGCGACAAGAGGGCGAGCGGGAGGAGGCCGAGGAAGACGAGCCTGTCTACCAGCCCTTCGAGCAGCGCATCGTCGTGAACGTCGCGCGCGACATTCCCTCCGGGGCCGTCGTGTTGCGCGGCGGCCGGGCCATCACCATGAACGGCGACGAGATCATCGATGACGCCGACATCGTCATCGAGAACAATCGAATTGTCGCCGTCGGGCGGCGAGGCGACGTCGATGTTCCGGCCGGGGCCGACGAGGTCGACATCTCGGGCAAGACGGTAATCCCCGGATTCGTCGACACCCACGCGCACATGTGGCCGGCCTGGGGGATTCACAAGAGCCAGGTGTGGATGTACCTGGCCAACCTGGCCTACGGCGTTACCACCACGCGGGACCCGCAAACTTCTACTACCGACGTGATCACCTACGCGGACCGCGTGACCGCTGGCACCACGCTCGGCCCGCGGGTGTACTCCACGGGTCCGGGGGTTTTCTCCGGCGAGGGCATCCGCAATCAGGAGCACGCATCCGACGTGCTGCGCCGCTACAGCGACTACTACCGCACGCAGACCATCAAGATGTACATGGCCGGTAACCGCCAGCAGCGCCAGTGGATCATCACGGCCGCGCGCGAGCAGAAGCTGATGCCGACCACCGAGGGTGGTCTTGACTTCAAGTACAACCTCGAGATGCTGCTCGACGGCTATCCGGGGCAGGAGCACTCCTTCCCGATCACACCGCTGTACCAGGACGTGGTCGAGTTCGTTGCTCACACCGGCATGTACTACACGCCGACGCTGCTGGTGGCGTACGGTGGCCCCTGGGCGGAGAACTACTTCTTTTCGAAAGAGAACCCGTACCACGACGAGAAACTGCAGCGCTTCACCCCCTACGAGGAGCTGGCGTCCAAGGCGCGACGACGCGGCGCCGGCTGGTTCATGGACGAGGAGTACAACTTTCCGCGCCTTGCGAAGGTGGTTGCCGACATCGTCAACGCCGGCGGCAAGGCCGGCGTCGGTAGCCACGGCCAGCTCCAGGGGCTGGGGTACCACTGGGAGCTGTGGGCGATGCAATCAGGAGGGCTCACCGAGCACCAGGCGTTGCGCGTGGCGACCCTTTACGGCGCCGAAGCGATCGGCGTGCAGGCCGACCTCGGCTCCATCGAGGCCGGAAAGCTCGCCGACCTGGTGATCTTCGAGCAGGATCCGCTGGAAGACATCCGCAACACGAATACCATCCAGATGGTGATGAAGAACGGTCGCCTCTACGACGGCAACACGCTGGACGAGCTCTGGCCTCGTCAGCGTGAGCTGGGCCCGGTTTACGGCCTCGGCGATCGGCCGATCAGGATGGGCTCCGACCAGGATCGCTGATGTCTACGGGGATACTCGGCGCGGTGGTGAGGCCGGCGGGATTGCGGCTCGGCCTCGTGAGCCTGCTCGCCGGAGCGGTTCTCGCTTGTGGGCCATCGCTCCCGACGGGCGAGGTGACGCGGGTCGACGACCGGGCGATCGAGTTTCCCGCCACCGTCAGCGTCGCGGCCTTCGATGGCGACTTCGAGATGGCCGGGTATCACTTCCTCGTCTGGTCGGACGGCCGCTCCGCCGACCGGGCGCTGCTCCGAGCGCATGTCAGCGACACGGAAGTGCTCGACGCTCTCGAGGCCCTCGGCGCCGTCCCCGGCGACGCCGTCGACATCGATGCCTGGGACGATCGCCACGATGTGAATTCCGGCGCCCCCGATGCGGTCATCGAGGGCCCACGCGTCCGCATCACGGTCACGATTCCCGGCCGCCAGCGGCCGCTGACGCTCGAGGACATTCTCCTGGATCCCGGCGGCCGCGGTTTCGACATGCGCTTCGGCGGCCACCGCGCCAACATCGCCGAGTGGCTCTCCGGCTGCGTCGTTTGCCTCTATTCATGCCCCGGAAGCAAGGTGGGCAACGCCGCATACACCGTCCGCGATCACGTCGACGAAGCCACCCGTTTCAGCGTCCGCCCGAACGTGCTGCCGCCGGACGGAACCGAAGTCGTGGTTCGGATCTCCCTGCTCCCGTAGCCGCCTCGCGCCCGCTGCAAGGTCAGGCGGGCAGACCCTCCTGCCGCGCCGCGCTCGCCGCGCCGACCATCCCCCAGCCGTCGAAGATGAAGTGGATTCCCACCAGCGTACCGATGACCCATGCACTGGAGTTCGGCCAGCCGCTGTAAATCATGATGCCTAGCAGCAGGCCGAGGACCCCGCCGAGAATGATCAACCCGGAGCCCGGCGCGGGGCGCAACAAAAAGCCGAGGATGGTGCGCATGATGCCGCTGACGATCATCCAGATGGCCAGGATCAGCGTCAGCGTAACGGCGCCGCGGAGCGGGAAGAAGGCGATGTAGAAGCCTGCGATCGCCGTCAATCCGCCGATCACCAGCTCCCACAGAAAGCCTCCCCAACCCTGGGAAGAGAACGCGTGGACAACCTCGGCAACGCCGATGAACACCAACATCCAGCCGAGAAAGATGCTCATCGTTACCGTCGCCAGCAGCGGCGTGGCAATAGCGATGAAACCGACGATGATCATCAAGATGCCGAGAGCCGTGAACAGGCCCGGACTCGCAGCTTTGTCCGCCATCAGGGAGCCTCCTTGTGCCGGTGGACGAAACGCCCCTGTTGGTACACGAAAGCTCCCGTCGAAGTCAACTGAAACTGCGCCTGCGGCGAAGTCTGCCGAAGGCCTCTAGCCAAGGTCAAGCGGGCGCGAGGCGGGCCGGGGACAAGGCGCGCGCCGAGAGCCCGACCGCAGGCGTACACATGGCGTACGTCGGAGGGAGGGCGAGCAAGCGCAACGCCGTACCCGGCCCGCCCCGCGCCCGCTACAGATAGGGGGAGAAGAGCCGGGCCACGCCATCCCGCAACTTGATCGGCAGCGGCCGGGCGTTGAGCTCCTCGAGGGTTATCGGCCGGGAATCCGCCATCTTGGCGTCAATGAGCTCGCCGATCGAAGCTGCCAGCTCTCGGTCGTAGCACTCGACGTTGTGCTCGAAATTCAGCCGCAAGCTACGGGCATCCCAGTTGGCGGAGCCGACGAAAGCCCACTCTTCGTCCACGAGCATGAGCTTGGAGTGGTCGAACGGCGGCGGCGACAGGTAGACCTCACAGCCGTTGACGAGCACCTGCCAGAGTTGCGCCGTCGAGGCCCACTGCACGAAGCGCAGATTGCCGACGGCAGGGATGACGATCTGCACCGAGACGCCGCGCATGGCGGCGAGGCCGAGTCCGGCAATCAGCGGCCGATCGGGGATGAAGTACGGCGTGGTGAGGCGCACGGAACGCTCCGCAGCGGCGAGCGCGCCGAGGAAGGACCACGGAATCGTCTCGAAGTTCTCGTCCGGGCCGTCGGCGACCCCACGCGCTTCGACTGGCCCGGCGTCTGCCAGCCGGGGAAACCACATCTCTCCCTCCAGCGCCTCGCCGGTGGTGAACTCCCAGTCGAGGGCGAAATCCTCCATCATGTGGCGCACGACCGGTCCTTCAAAGCGGAAGTGCGTGTCCCGCACGGGATGGACAGGCTGCAGTTCCAGCATGCAGCCCTCGCGGATGTTGAGCCCGCCGGTGAAGCCGACCCTCCCGTCGACCACCAGGATCTTGCGGTGGTTTCGCAGGTTGATGTACGGGTTGCGCACGGGAGATATCGACTTGAGAAACTTCGCCGCCGGCACGCTGTTGGCCTCGAGCAATCCGGTGATGCGCGGGCGACTGTAGCGAGCCCCGACACCGTCGATGAGGACGCGCACCTCGACGCCGCGTTGCATTGCCGCCGTCAGCGCCTCGACGAACCGGGTCCCCACACGGTCGTGGTCGAAGATGTACGTGCACAGGACGATCGATCGCCGGGCGCTCTCGATTGCCTCGAGCATTGCCGGGTAGCCTTCGTCACCGTTCACCAGCGGCGTGACCGCATTGCCAGCGGTAAGCTCCCGCCCGCTCACGGTGCCGATGAAGCGCCGCAGCGCGGCCAATCCGTACGGCCCGGCGCCGAGCCCCTCGGGTTCGATCGGCGTCACGACGCGCTTCGGAATCATGATGCCGATGTCCGGCAGCTCGTCAGGACTCGGGCCGTCGGCGCGCAGCTTGGTTGCGCGTCGCGCAATCCGGTTGATCCCGAAGACCGCGTACAATCCCGCGCCGACGATCGGAGAAAGCCAGATGAGACCGGCCCAGGCGATGGCCGCGCGTACCTCTCGCTTGTGCAATACGGCGTGGGCCGAGGCGACGATGGCGGTGCCGATATACAGCACCGTAAAGACGTAGGGCCAGCTCCAGGCGAGGAGCTCGTAGATGCCGCGCAGCGACTCGGAATTGCCGATGAGCCGTTCGATCATCCGCCGGAGCTGCTCAAACCGAGGACGCCGCTTCCGGCACCCGGGGGCGATACACCAGCAGCAGGCAGGCGAACCCGGGAAAGAAGGCGACGAACCAGGAGGCGAGATTTACCGCGTAGTTCGGGTCGCGCGTCGATCCGCCGAGCCAGATATCGGAGATCGCCCAAAAGGCGACGCCCGACAACAAAGCCGCCGCTGCGCCGCGCGCCAACGTCGGTTCGAGGCCCTCGGTTGCGCCCCGCGCCGAACGATGGACGAACGCGGTGAGCATCCAAACCCACATCCAGGCGACGAACATCGCCGCCCATCCGAGGACGCCGAAGAGTGCGTAGAACGTCGCCGCTCCGAGGAGCCCGACGAAGAGCTCGGCGGTTGCCGCCCGCAGCACGGTTGCCGCCGTGTTGCACTCGGGCCGCGCCCGCGCCGCCAGGACGCCGAGCACGACGCCGAGCAGCATGAACAACAAGGCGCCGTGAACGAGGCCGAAAACGGCGCGGTGTGTCGGGATCCAGAGCGCCCAGACCAAGTCAGCCAGCGTGCTGACGACGGCGAGGGCAATTGCCGCGGCGGCGGCCGCCGTCCACCCGGAGATTCTACGCATGGCCCAAGTATCGCCGGTGTGGCTATCGATCGCCATATGATGGGATCATCCGCGGTGTCCCGCACCCGAACCGGAGGTATCGATGATCAGCACGCATGCCGGATCCCGCTCGACGCGAAGCGTCGCGCCGTCTCTTCTCGGCGTTTGTTTCCTGCTGTTGGTGCTCACTGCCCCGCTACCGGGGGTGGCTCACCAGGGCGACGGGCAGGGACCGGCCGGCGAGCCCAAGGTCCTGAACCTGGAGGACTACCCTCGCTGGAGCCGCGTCGGCAACGTGGCGCTGTCGCCGAATGGTGTATGGATGGCGTACAGCTACGACCCGCTCGAGGGTGACAACACGCTCTACTTCCGGAACCTCGATACCGGGACGGTCCACGAAATGGCGCGTGGCTCCGGTCCGCGTTTCTCGGACGACTCGCGCTGGGCGGCGTTCATGGTCAGCCCGGAATCGGGAAACGGTGGTGGTGGTGGCGGTCGGGGCGGCGGTGGCCAGCGCGGCGGTCGCGGGGAAGGTGGGCAGAACGGTGCGCGCGAGGCGGCGATCATGAACCTCGCCACCGGCGAAACGACCTCCGTTGCGGATGCGGCCAGCTTCACCTTTTCCGAAGACGGGCGCTTCTTTGCGGTCAAGCGGCGCAAGGCCGACCGCGAGGCCGAGCACGAAGGCACCGATCTGACGTTGCGCGAGATGGATTCCGGTTTGGTGCAGAACTTCGGGAACGTCGACGAATTCGCCTTCAGCGAGCAGTCCGATGCGCTTGCATACACGGTCGATGCCGCTGACGGTACGGGCAACGGCGTATACGTCATGGACCTCGAGAATCGCATGTTGCGGCCGCTCGACACGTCGACCCAACGATACGCGCGCCTTGCCTGGAAGGAGGACGGCCAAGCGCTGGCGGTGCTGCGCGGTCAGACCGACGACGGAAACGTGCAGCGGACGAACATCCTCATCGCCTTCGTGCATGACGGTGACGATATGGCCCGAACGGATTTCGATCCCGCGGCTTCGGCAGACTTCCCCGAAGGTATGGTGCTGAGCGAGTTGCGGGCGCTCGAATGGAGCGACGACGGCTCCCGCATCTTCGTCGGCATCAAGGAGCAGGAGCAGGAGGCCGACGACGACGCGGAAGATGAGGAAGACGTCGCCAACGTCGACGTTTGGCACTGGCGCGACGAGCGCGTGCAGTCGGTGCAGCAGGTGCGCGCGAACCGTGATCGGCAGGCGACCTTCACCTCCGTGGTCCACCTGCCGGACCGCAGGTTCGTACAGCTCACCGATGAAGCCATGCCGACGATCGCCCTGGCCGAGGACGGAACGTTCGGCATCGGCCGGCTCGACAAGCCCTATCGCTACGACGTGACCTGGGGCGGCAGCAGGGCGGACTATTACCGCGTCGATACCGACAGCGGCGAGCGGCAGCTCGTGGTCGAGGGATTGGGACGCCCGATGGGCCTGTCGCCCGACGGGCGCTGGTACCTCTACCTGCAGAAGGAGCGGCTGCTGCTCGAGGACGTCGACACCGGCGACGTCACCGACTTCACGGACCTGTCGGGCGTCGATTTCGTGAACCGACAAGACGATCACCCCTACGAGCTACCGGCCTACGGGCTGATGGGATGGAGCGAAGACGGCGACTGGGTCTTCCTCAACCATCGCTACGACCTGTGGGCGCTGCCCCTTCCCGGAAACGACGAAGGTGCGCGGAACCTGACCACCGGCCTCGGCGATCGCGAACGCATCCGCTTTCGCTACGTCAATCTGGATGCTGCCGGGGGTGGGGGCGGCCGCGGCGGCTTCGGCGGTGGCGGCCCGGTCGAGGTTGACCTGACCGAACCCATGCTGTTGTCGGCCTATGGCGATCGCACCAAGAAGTCGGGCTACTACAGCCTCACGTTCGGTGAGCAACCGCGGCCCCTCGCCTTCGAGGACAAGTCGATCGGCTCGCTGCGCAAAGCCGCCGACGCCGACCGCATCATCTTTACCGAGCAGACTTTCGTCGAGTTCCCGGACTACTGGGTGGCCGACGAGCTCTCCGCAAAAGCCTTTGCCGCTGCCGTTCGTGTCACTGATGCCAATCCACAGCAGGCGGAGTACGCCTGGTCACCGGGGTCCGTGCTGATCGATTACACGGACGAGCGCGGCAACGAGCTGCAGGCGACGCTGTCGCTTCCGGCCGGCTACCAGGAAGGCGAGAGGTACCCGATGCTGGTGTACTTCTACGAGCTCATGTCGCAAAACCACCACCGTTACTCGATGCCGGCGTACGACGATCGGCCACATTTCTCGACGTACACGAGCAACGGTTATCTCGTGCTCCGCCCCGACATCGTCTACACGGAGGGCCGCCCCGGGACCTCGGCGCTTGACGACCTCACCAGCTCCGTACAGACGGTCATCGACCTGGGCTATGCCGACCCGGACCGCATCGGGCTGCAAGGACATAGCTGGGGCGGCTACCAGTCGTCGTTCGTACTCACGCAGACGGACATCTTCGCCGCCGTGGTCACGGGCGCACCGGTCACCAACCTGACGAGCTTCTACGGTGAGCTGTACAAGAGCTCGGGCAACCCGCAGCAGGGGATCATGGAGCGAGGTCAGGTGCGCATGGGCGTCTCGCCTTACGAGGATTGGGGTCTGTACGTGAGTCAATCCCCGGTTCACCAGGCGGAAAACATCACCACGCCGTTCCTGATACTGCACGGCACCGAGGACGGCGCCGTTGACTGGCACCAGGGCCTCGAGTACTACAACGCCGCCCGCCGACTGGGCAAAGAGGTGATCCTGCTGTCGTACCCCGGCGAGGGGCACCATCTTTCGAAGCGCGCCAATCAGAAGGACTTCCAGATCCGCATGAAGCAGTTCTTCGACCACTATCTGATGGGCAAGCCGGCACCGGACTGGATGCTCGAGGGCGTGCCGTTTCTGAAAAAGTCCGGTGGCACGGGTTCGGATCGACGGTGACCGGCTCGAGCCGGACGTGCAAGACGAGCCGCGCCCGGTTAGCGTTTCATGGATGAGACGTCCTGTTCCCGTCCTCGCTTGCGGCATCGTCTTGATCTGCGCGGCCACCGGTCTCACCGCTCCACAAGCGGTCGACACCGCGCCCGGCGGCGCCCCCGGCCTGTCTGCGGAGGCCGAGCGCTTGCTGGAACTGCACATCGACTGGCGCGGCGGGCGCGACGCCTTCGAGGCGCTGACCTTCCTCGAGCGTCGCGGCGACATCCGCATCGGCGGCAACAGCGGTCTGTTCCGCGCCGTCGGTGGCCGCGGTGGATGGCTGCGTTACGACGTCAAGCTCGACGGCGTGCAACAGGTCGAAGCGGTGACCCCGCACGGTGGGTGGCGCTGGGTGAACGGTGAGCTCAGCGACCTGAGCGCCGAACGCATCGAGGTCTTCCGCACGTCCATCGACGAGATGTTCTGCTGCTGTCGAGGGGTTACGAGGCGGAGTATGTCGGCCGGGAGGCCAAGGAGGACGAGACCTGGGAAGTGCTGCGGCTGTCGAACGCGGGCAGCAGAATCGACCTGTTTCTCGACCCGGACGACGGCAGCCTTCGCTGGACCCGCGAACCCGAGGCCGACGGCAGCCACGCGTGGACGCGGCTTTCCGACTGGCGCTTCGTCGACGGCATTCGCTACGCCTTTCGTTCCGACCGCCGGCCGGACGACCCCCGGCAGCGACAGCTCACCGAGTGGAAAGAGATTGCCACCCGCGGCGCCATCGATCGCGCGGAGTTCTTCCGCCCGCCGCAGCAAAGCGGCGTTTTGGAGTTCGATGACGGCCTTGACTGGACCCCGTTCAACTTGTTCCTCGACGGTTACATCGAGCTGCCGGGTGAGGTTGGCGGCCGCGAAGTCAGCGTGATGGTGGACTCGGGGGCGGGGATCACGGTGATCGACCGGGCGTTCGCCGCAGGCATCGGGCTCAGCCTGCGCGACGCCGGCACCATCCGCGGTATCGGCGGCGAGGAAAAGCTGTTTCTTGCCGCCGGCGTCAGTGTCGCCGTACCGGGGGTCACGCTCCGCGATGCCACGGTCGCGGTTCTCGATCTGAGCGAAATCGGCGACAAGATGGGTCGTAGCTTCGAAGTGATCCTCGGCGTCGAGGTGTTCACCCGTGCTGTCGTAACGATCGACTATCCGGGCCGGCGCCTGCGTTTTGCGCCGCCGCACGCCTACGAGCCGCCGGTCGGGGCACGCAGCGTACGCATGTATTCGCGCGCCGGTGTTCCCAAGGTGGAGTGCCGCTATGAGGAGCTCCCGGCGACGCTTTGCCACATCGATACGGGCTCCAACAGCACCGTCGACATCGTGGCGCACTACGTCGACGCTTTCGACATGCTCGACGATCGCCCAGCGATCTCCAAAGTCGCCACCGGCGGCGTCGGTGGCATGCTCGAGACGCAGGTTTCGACGTTGCGTGATTTCGAGTTCGCCGGGATCTCGGTCGGCAGCGCACCCGCAAATTTCATGGCTGATGCCGTGGGCTCGCTCGACACCGACGAGATCGCCGGCAACATCGGCGCGGCGCTGCTGCGCTCCTTCGTGCTCGTGTTCGATTACCCGGGGATGCGGCTGCATGTGATCAACCCGGACGACGTCCGCACCATCCGTCGCGATCGCAGCGGGCTGCAGAGCACCTTTCGCGGCGATCACCTGGAGGTCTTCTATGTCTCGCCCGGCTCGCCCGCCGAGGCCGCCGGATTGCGGAAAGGGCAGCGTCTGACGGCGATCAACGGCGATCGCATCGCCCGCGACTACCTCGACGGCGGTTTCCGCTGGCGCTTCGGCGAACCGGGGACGGACGTCGTGGTGACCGACGATCGCGGTCGCGACTACACCATCGTGCTGGCGGACTATTTCTGAGTCAGCCCTCGAACGCCGCGAACAGGTGGCGGATCTCGTCGTCCACGTCCTCCGGGTCGTTGAGCGTGCGGGCAACCTCCTCGCGAAGCATCTTGCCGAAACGCTGGCGTAGGCGGTGTACCGCCACCTTGACGGCCCCCTCGGTCATGCCGAGCCGAGCAGCCACATCTTTGTACCGGATGCCCTCGCCTTCGCCGGTGAGAAACCCCTTGAGAATCTCGAAACGCTCTCCCCCGTCACCCTCGGCGCGCATGCGCTCGATCACCTGCTCGAGCTGGGCAACCGCCCAGCCGCGATCGAACACCTGTTCCGGGGTCTGCTCGTCGGCCGGCTCGATGTGATAGCGACCTTCAGCGGTCTCGAAGTCGAGCGAAAGGGTGGTGGAAGCGCCCCCCCGCTTTGCCGCCTGCTTCCGGTCCCACTCGTTGGCGGCGAAGTTCTTCAGCGAGGTCAACAGGAAAGAGCGAAAGCGGCCGCGTTCACGATCGGCGGCCTTGATGTACCCCTTGTCGAGCAACTGGGCGAAGAAACCCTGGACGAGATCCTCGGCCTCGTCTCGCGGATAGCCGCGGCGCCTGAGGTAGGCGTACAGTGGATACCAGTACGTTCGACAGAGGTCCTCGAGTGCTTCCCGGGAGCCGGGATGCTGCGAATCGCCGGCGGCGACCACCAGCGTCCACTGTGTGGTCTCGAAGCTCACGGTCAGGATCCTGATCTGGCGAGCAAGCTACCGATGATGCCGGCATACCCGCGACGTGCGGCAAGCAGCTCCTCGACCTCGAGGAACTCGTCGACAACGTGGGCGTGATGTTCGGTCGAGGGCCCGAATCCTATCGTCGGGACGCCGGCGACGCCGGCGCTGTACGCGGCGTTGGTACAGAACTGGTAGCTGCCCAGCCCGGGATCGAGTCCGGCAGCCCGCAGCCCTCGTAGTCCTGCCTGAACCAGAACGTGGTCTTCGGACAGCTCCCACGGCGGGAACCACTTGGGCTCTTCCCAGCGCAGTCCGGTGTACGTGCGGAAGTCTGTCTGGGCGAGCTCGACGACCGTGCCCTCGGCGTGGGCGCGAGCGCAGGCGGCGCGCAGCTCGGCCTCGATGCTCTGCCGATCTTCGCCGGGCAGCAGGCGGCGCTCGTAAGTCACCCGGCAGCCGCTCGGCACGACCGAATGGGCAGGGTAGGGACGCGAGATGATGTCCGTAAGGCACATAACGCCTTGGCCGACGAACGAATCCTCGGGCATGGGGATCTTCTCGATCTCACCGATCACGGCGGCCATCTTGTGCACCGCGTTGACGCCGCTCCCCGGGTTGGAGGCGTGCGCCGGCCGGCCGGACGTTTCGACGACGAACTCGGCGCGGCCGCGCCCGGCCCGCACGAGGTCAAGGCCCGAAGCTTCGCCGATGACGACGAAATCCGCCGGGTGCCGGTCCATCACACACCGCAGCGCGGCCCCCTCGATGCTCTCCTCGCCGACGGAGGCCGAGACGATGACGTTGCCGGCGACCTGGGCGCGCTCGAGCCCTGCTGCAGCGTAGATCATGGCCGCCAGCGCACCCTTCATGTCGGAGGAGCCGCGGCCGTAGATGCGGTCTCCGACCAGTTCGCCGCCGAAGGGATCGCGGCTCCAGGCGTCGGCCGGCAGCACGTCTACGGTGTCCATGTGGGCGTCGAGCAAAACCGTCGGGCCGTCGTGCAGGCCGCGGATCAGCCCCACCGCGTTGCCCGCCTCGTCGATCTCGACGTGGTCGTACAGGAGTCGGCGCATCTCTCGCGAGACATGCTCGGCGACCTTGCTTTCGTCTCCCAGGACACTGCGCAAGCGTACGAGCGCGCAGGTCAGGTCGATGACGCCCTGGTCGTTGCCGGCGAGGTCGGTGGGCACGGAGTTTGCTCCTTCAGTCGCGTCCCGAGTCTAGCAGGGTGCCGAGAAGCCCCTCCGGGTATTCGCACCCGTTTGGCGGGCCGGGTCCTTCCGCGCCGGGCCGGTTTTGTATTGCCCTGGCCCCCTGCGAAAGCCGACAATGCGACGTCGTGCGACCGCGCCCTGCCGGTCACCGTTCCACCCCGACAGGAGGCCGAGAATGACCCGAGGCGGCCGGAACCTCTCGATCGTAGCCGTGTTGCTCGCGACCTCCTTCCTGACGCAGCCGGTGATCGCCGACAGCGTCTACCTGAAGAACGGCCGCGTGATCCATGCCAGCCGAGCGCAGATCGAGGGCGACCGTGTCGTGATCGTGATGTACGGCTCGACGCAGATCATTCCGCTTTCGCAGGTCGACCGCATCGAGAAGAACGACGAAATCGAGCCCGAACGCAGCGCCTCGCGCGTCGAGGCGGCAGGTCAGACGACCGATAGCAGGTCGTCCACCGCTTCGCCGGCCCCCCCGACCGGTGCCCTCGCGGGTTCCCCCGAGGAGCGGATGCAGGCCCTCTCCGACATGCTTGTCCAGAGTGGCGCCGACCCGGCCCAGGCGGCCAGGGCTCTGCAGTTGCTGCAGATGCTCGGTGGCTCCTCGGGTGGCGTTGGTGCCGCGGACCTGAACGCTCAACTCGGGGCGCTCGGCGGAGCCGCTGGGCAGGACCTCGAGCAGGTGCAAGCCCTGCTGCCTCTCCTGTCGCAGCTCGGAGCGGCGTTGTTCGCGCCGGAGTATTCACCGGAAGCAAGCGCCGCCGCGGCGCAGAACCTGTTGTCGGGCCTGCGCTCCTTGGGCGTGTCGGAGGCGGAGATCGCCGCGCAGGCGCAAAGCCTCGGCCTGCCGGCCGAGCTCCTGCAACAGCTCCGGAGCCGCTGAGTCCCGCTGCCCGCCGCCACTTCCCATCGAGCCGGCGGCATCGCCGCAGGTCTCCACCGGGAGCCGTCTTGGCCACAGTGATGTCGGATCGTGCCAGGTGCGGTTTGGCACCCCCCAACCCGTCGACCTCCCCACGGCCCCATTCGGCCAACCCGCCCGCAGCGTGCTCCGAGCTCGGTGCCCGCGTGGGGGGCCTGCGAGCTGACCGCCAGGGCCGGGGGTAGTTTCCATCGCGGCCGATGCTTGTTAACCTCTGCGGCCGTATCGCTGGTTGACCGTCTTCTTCCAGCCTGGACCTTTCGATGTCCTCGCGAAGGGGAGCTTCGTCCGCACCCTGGTGAGCCACGAATGAACGCGCACACGACACGTTGGAGGGCAAGTCGAGCACTGCTCATGCTCGGCGGCGCAGGGGTTCTTGCGGCCGTGCTTGCAGCCAGCGGCGTCGCCGAGGCGCAGAGCCTCCGCGGCAGCGGTGCCTCCTTGAATCGCCAGGAGCGCCAGGCCGAGATTCACGACTACACGTACCTGCGCGATGCCAACCATGTGCAGCGGTTCGTCGACGCCGGGCTCCTGGTTCCGGTTGTCGAGACGCGCGACTACTGGCTCAAGGGCGTTTCGTTTCCCGTGGCCCGGCCGGCGCTGAAGCTGTTCATCGAGCGTCTGGCCGGCCAGTACCGGGCCGCCTGCGGCGAACGCCTTGTGGTTACCAGCCTGACCCGGCCGCTTTCCCGCCAGCCGCGCAACGCGTCACGGCGCTCCGTGCATCCTACGGGGATGGCCATGGACCTGAGGCGTCCGTATCCCGGCCCCTTCCGCGCCTGGCTCGAGGACACGCTGCTTTATCTCGAGGGCCGCAAGGTGCTGGAAGTGACGCGCGAGTCGAGCCCGGCGCACTATCACGTGGCCCTGTTTCCGCAGCCGTACATCGCCCACGTGTCACGGCTCACCGGGCTGTCGACGACGGCCATCGCCGCCTCGATCGAGCCCGCGGGCCGGCCCCAGACCTATACGGTCAAGCGCCGCGACACCCTGTGGCACATCTCTCGCCGCTACGACACGACGCCCGAAGCGATCCGCATCGCCAATGGGCTGCGCTCGTCGGAGATCTACCCTGGCCAGCAGCTCAAGATCCCCTCGGGCTCTCGCTGAGCACCTATCGCGGTTTTGTTGTTTCTTCGGCCTGTCGCCGGTAGATTCCCCGTATCCCCACGTTCGCGAATTCTCTCTGCAAGGAGAAGCTTCTGATGCGGATCAAAGCCGGATTGATTGCCGTACTGCTGATCGTCGGGGCGGCTGTGGCAGGCCAGCCCGATTTGCTGGCGCAGTCGGCCGAAAGGATCTCGCCCGAGCTCTTCGAGGGCCTGAGCTATCGGATGGTCGGCCCCTCGCGGGGCGGGCGCGTAACGACGGTGGCCGGGCACCGGGCGCAGCCGTCCACCTTCTACATGGGAGCCACCGGGGGCGGTGTGTGGAAAACCACCGACTTCGGCCAGACCTGGCGCCCGGTCTCGGACGGCTATTTCGCCACCGGCTCGATTGGCGCTATCGCCGTGGCCGAGTCCGACCCCGACATCGTCTACGTTTCGACCGGCTCGGACGGGCTGCGCAGCAACG
>CBDUAS010000002.1:0-22728 GCA_965365185.1 uncultured bacterium
CCCGGATCGCGGAGGCAGGCGGGCGGCGCGTCGCCCGCGCGTGTGTCCGAAAAGGAATCGGATCCTTCGGAGTCGGCATCCGAACCGCGCAGAAAGGCCCGCGTATGAGACGCCGGAGTTCGGTCGTGACCCCGATCCTGTTGAGCAGCTTGCTCGTCGCCGCCTGCAGCGTCGACGACGCCGGGCAGCCGTCCCGGGAGCCTGACCGCGTTCGCGCGGTGGTCATCCCGGTTTTGTTCACCGCGCCGTTCTACATTGCCCAGGCAGAGGGGTTCTTCGCCGATGAGAACCTCGAGGTCGAGTTCGTTCGGCTGGCCCGCAACATCGACGCCATCCCGGCGCTGGCACAGGGCGAGGTCGAGGTCGGGGCGGGGCAGGTAACCATCGCCATGCTGAACGCCATCGCCGCCGGGGCCCGCATTCGTGTGGTCGCCGGCACGGGCCACCTGGCCGCCGACGGGTGCTCGTTTCACGGCTTCGTCGTGCAGCGGCGGCTGTTGCCGGATGGCGGCAGCGTGACGGCAGACGTGCTTCGCGGGCGGCGTGTGGAGATGGACATCGCCTTGCCCCACGCTTATTGGATGGCCCGGGCCCTGCGGCCGCTCGGGCTTTCGATCGGCGACCTCGAGGTCGTCGACGTCCCCATGTCGGCCCTGGTCGACGCCTTCGCCAACGACGCCTTCGATTTCAGCGCTGTCGACGAGCCCCGGCTCACGCAGATGACGCAAGCGGAGCACGGGGTGCTCTGGCAGGGCACACAGGAAGTCGTTCCCGACTATCCGCAAAACGTCCTGTTCTTCGGCCCGGCGCTGCTCGACGAGAACCCCGACGTCGGCCGGCGCTTCATCAACGCCTACCGCCGCGCGATACGCCAGTACAACCAGGGCAAGACGCAGCGGAACCTCGAGATCCTCTCCGAGGGGTTGCGCTTCAGCCCGGAGGAGCTCGCAGCGATGTGTTGGGTGTCGATCGACGATGACGCCCGCATTCGCTCCGACGGCTTCGCCGGGTATCAGGCCTGGGCTCTCGAGCAAGGCCTCACCGACCGGATCCTTTCCGAGGAAGATCTGGTGGATCGCCGCTTCGTCAGCGGGTCCGCCGGCGCGTCGACCCGGTAGCCGCAACACCGCAGACGTTCACTCGTCGCGCTCCGCAATCATCGCGAAAAAGGTCCCCGTATCGGCGTGACGGCACGATAGGTGTGTCATACAATCATCCGATCGCGGATCTATTTGTCGTCGATTCGACTCCACCGGTAGCTCGATTCCACCTGTAACGACCCCCCTGTCACGCCGAGGACGTCACCATGAAGCGCTTGCTGTCCGCCATTTGCGTCGCACTCGTTTTTCTCGCCTTCCCGTTCGAAGGCGGGGCACAGACCACTACGGGCGTCATCGACGGGACGGTAAGCGGCCCGGATGGGGATCCGGTCCCCGGCGTTGCTGTGGTCGCCAGCAGCGCTGCCGGTCGCCAGCGGGATCAGACCGTCTACACCGACACGAACGGCTATTACCGATTGCCTCTCCTGCTGCCCGACACCTATACGGTGACCTTCACGTTGGACGGATTCCAGACGCTGCAACAGGACAACGTGATCGTTCGCGCGGGGCAGCGGACCGAGCAGGTCGCTGACCTTATTCTCGCAGGCGTCGCCGCGACGGAAACGGTTGTCGCCGAGGCGCCGATCATCGACGCTCGCGCGGCGAAGCTGGCGTTCACCTACACCGAGGAAGTCCTGCGCAACATCCCTACCGAGCAACGGCTCGTCAACTCGCTGTTCGCCACCGTTCCGAGCGTGGAGAACGTCGCCAACTACGGCAACATCGGGCAGCCCGGGGCGATGATCGTGCAGAACGTCATGGCGGCCGGCGAGCGCGCCAACGACTACTTGCTCGACGGCGCCAACGTCTCCGACCCGGCTACCAACTGGAACTCGCAGATGCTCATGCCCTTCGACGTGGTCGAGGAGATCCAGGTGGTGAAGTCGGCCAAGCCGGCCGAGGTCGCCTACCAGGGCGGCTTCTTCAACACCGTCACCAAGTCGGGCGGCAACGACTTCGAGGGCGAGCTCGGCATCTACTTCAACGACGAGGCGCTGCAGGCCAGCAACGCGTCGGACATCCGCGAGGAGGAAGGGGTCGACGTCACCAACGAGCTGGTCAACGCCCTCGAGCTCACCGCCAGCCTCGGTGGCCGCATCGTGCAGGACGAGCTCTGGTGGTACGCCTCCGCCCGCTACTACGACGGCACGTCGAGAGTCTTCGGCTTTCCCGCCGACGTCACCAACGAGGTTACCGGCCTGTCCGGAAAGCTGACCTGGCAGCCGAACCCGGACCACCGCATCGTCGGCACCGCGATCGGATTCGATCAGCAGGTCAGCCACTTCTTCTTCGGCTTCTCGCCCGCCCTGGCCCTGGACGAGAATGCCGCATCGGCGCGCCCCGTTGACAGCAAGACCTTCGGGGCCCAGTGGTCGGGCGTGTTCAGCGACAATGTCTTTGCTGAAGCCGGCGTCAGCTACGCGCTGGCGGGTTTCGATCAGCTCCAGCAGCCGGGGGCAAACGCGCCCGCAGTCGTCGACCTGGCAACCGGTGTGCGTTCGCAGAACCTGGGCGACGGCGAGCGCGTGGTCGACAACACCACGCCGAACCTCAGAGGCTCGGTTTCGTGGTTCGTTCCCGACGCCGCGGGTCGACACGACCTCAAGTTCGGGGCGGAGTACATGCCGACCCACGTCGAGCAGACCTTCACCGACTTCCAGGACCATCGCTTGCATACCCTGCTCGGGCGCAACTTTGCCGTGCGTTTCCTGAGCACACCGTCGCCCGCTGTCTGGGATAACGACTTGACGTCGCTGTACGCGCAGGACGCCTGGACGATCGCCGACCGCGTCACGGTCAACTTCGGCGTTCGGTTCGCCCATCGCAATATCGTCGCTCCCGCGCAGACGGTGAGCGGCGGCACCTGGGCCGGCACATCGATCGCCGATCGATTCCCGCAGCTCAATCGCACCGAGCTCGATGGTGAGGAGCTGGTGGACTGGACCTATGCCGAGCCTCGCTTCGCCATGACCGTGGCGCTCGACGACGCCGGCCGCACCGTCGTGCGCGGTGGCATCTCCCGCTACCACCACATCATCAACGCCTTCGACCTGTTCGTGTCGACCCCGGCGTTCCCGTTCAACTTCGTCACGCTGTGGTTCGACAACAACAACGACAGCCGCTTTCAGATCGGTGAAGAAGGACCGCTTCTGTTCTCGTTCGGCGGTCAGCTCAACCCGGTCGATGAGAACCTGGAACCCGCGTACACGAACGAGTTCGTCATCGGCATGAGCCACGAGCTCAACGACGACTGGCAGATGAGCGCCAACTTCGTCTACCGCAAGGACGACAAGCTCTTCAACACCGTCGACATCGGCGTTCCCGACGATACCTACACGCCGGTGCAGGTGGCGGATCCGGGCCCGGACGGCATTCCCGGCACCGGCGACGACGGTACGCTGACGGTGTTCTCGCAGGACCCGGACACGATCGGCAACACCGCCCTGCTGATCACCAACCCGGAGGGCAACGAGCGTACCTACGTGGGCTTCGAGTTCACCGCGTCGAAGCGGTTCTCGAACAACTGGCAGCTCGTTGGCTCGCTGAACGTTTCCGATATGGAGGTCATCAAGACCACCGGGTCGAACGAGATCCAGGGCGTCTGGGATACTCCCAACAATCTCATCAACGCTGAAGGGCTGGATCCGTTCTTTCCGCCGGTGCAGTTGAAGGTTCAGGGCACCTACCTGTTCGACTTCGGCCTGGCGTTCAGTGGCTTCTACCGTCTGGCCTCGGGCAATCCGTACACCCGTGAGCTCACCGTGACCGGCCTGCCGCAGGGCCCGTTCAACGTCTTCGCCGAACGCCGGGGCGACAGTCGCACGGACACTTTCGGCCAGCTCGATCTGCGCTTCGAGCAGAACTTCGACGTGACGGCGGGCCGCGGCTCGCGCATCGGCGTGGTCGTCGACTTGTTCAACCTGTTCAACTCGGCGGCGATCATCGACTACGGCACCGTCACCAGCGTCGACTACGGTCGCCCGCGGGCGATTCAGAGCCCGTTCGGCGCCCGCGTCGGACTTCGCTATAGCTGGTAGCGCTGGTGGCGCAAGACAAGCGGACGACTTAGCGCAGCGAGGGAATGCGGTCGGCCTGGTAGATCGTCCAGCCGCTGATCTGGCTCACGTCCTCGCCGTGGTTGATGATCAGCTCGAAGACGGTGACCGGCGATGCGTCGCCGGTCACCTCCAGCAGGCGCGCCCACTTACGCCCTGCAATGACGTTGTTCGTCGGTACGCCGTCTTCGTCGACCAGCCGTCCGCCGTCGGCGATCAGCACGTTGCCGGTGATCGACAGGCGGTCGGCGTCGCCGAGGAACGGGCTGTAGAACATGTCCGACCCCGGGCCGCCGTACGACCACGCCTGGGACACCGTCATCGCCTCCTCGTCAATGGCGTACTCCACGGCGCGACTGTAGTTGTCTGCGTGCGGCACCGGCTCCTCCGGCGGTAGGGCGCGGAAGTTTCCATTG
The DNA here is from genome assembly GCA_965365185.1 of uncultured bacterium. Classification (GTDB taxonomy): domain Bacteria; phylum Acidobacteriota; class UBA890; order UBA890; family UBA890; genus CBDCGW01. Next base: position 4,573 of record CBDUAS010000002.1, read on the forward strand.
TCGAACACCATGAGGTTGCCGTCCGCCGTGAGCTGCGGGGCGTGCAGGTGGTACGGCCACTCCAGCTCGCCTTGCGGCTGCAGCAAGTACGGCCGGAAGCGCTCGCTCCAGCCGGCCGGATCGCCGAGGATCCAGGCGAGCTCGCCGTTTGCATCGATCTTCACCACGGCGTCCTGGTGCCGCAGCGTGAGGATGACGCCGCCATCCCGCGGGTCGGCGATGACGCCGTTGGCGTGGCTCCAATCCCGCGTCCCGGTCTCGATGAACTCGTAACCCTCGCGATCCCAGAATCGCCCGAGTGAGTCGTAGCTGAGCCGGTAGGGGTCGAGCACGTCGAGCAGCCTCCACTCGCGAACAATGCTGCCGTCACGCCGGAACTGCACGGCCACGTCACCGATGACGTGCGTGCGCTCCCGCCCGGCGTTCGGATCGCTGACGCTGGTGGGGTAGTCGTCGTACTCGCGAGCCTCTGTGCCCAGCGTCAGGATGTCGCCAGAAGGCAGCTCGATTGCCTGGTGGTGGAACACGTCGGTGTCGACGGTCAGCACGGGATCGCTCGGTGGCCCGTCCCAGAGACCGGACGCGTACCAGTGCGCGATTTCGTTGCCCAGCAGATCGATCTCGACGATCCCCTCGTTGTACTGGTACAGGATCGTGTCCCGCTCCGTGCGGCGAACATCGACGATGCGGTGCGGGGCCTCGTGATACCAGACGACTTCGCCCTCCTCGTCGACGATGACGAGCAACCCGAAGGCGAGATCCTCGGCCTGCGGAAACCAGCGAATACTGCTGAACAGCGTCATCCCCGGCTCCATGCGGGAGGGGTCGCTAACGGTGACCTCGATGGGCGGGAAGTCGGTTACCGAGGAGGGTAGCGGCAGCGTCTCGAACGCGGTTTCCGCGGCGCCCGCGTGCACTTCGCCCGCTTCGTCGCGCAGCGCGACACCGACCACGTGCTCTGCTCCGGCACGCAGCCCGACCAGGGCCACGGCGTGGTTCGTTGCCGGAGTTCCCGTCGAGCGCACGGTCCATTCATCGATCCCGTCGGAGAGCGTCACCTCGGGAACCACCGGCCGGTTGGTGGTGAAGGTGAGCAGGCGGGAGAGCGGCGTCGAGTCGTGCGGCGTCGACACGACAACGTCACCAACCAGCGCCGGAGCGCCGCCGGCGCAGGCGACGACGGTCCAGGCCAGCAGGAAAAGGGCGAGATAGCGCGGGCTCGAGGTCTTGTTCACGTCGGTCTCTTTCTTGAAACCCTGCGGTTTCGGAGCGCAGGCGGCGGTGGGGCGGATCAGTCGCCGCCGAACTGGGCGAAGCCGACGAGGTTGCCGCCGGGCTCTTTGACGTAGATCTCATCGGCGCCCCAGGGCGTCTGCCGGCGTGGGATCACCACCTCGGCATCGGCTCCGAGAGCGCGCACGACTTGATCGAGGTCATCGACCGTCAGATACAGCAGCGCGATGTTGTCGGCCAGCATGGTGGAGGCGCCGGGGATCTGCGTATCGATGTACTCGACGGTTTGATAGTGAATTTCCTGTCCGTCCTTGCGGAAGGCGATAAACGCCAGCTTTCCGTCCACTCGTAGCGGATTCAGCGACTCCCAGCCGAGAGCCGACCAGAACGGGATCACGGGCTCGATCGCTTCCGTGGACAGGAGTGGAGTCAGGCGCAGGAGTCGGGCCTGCGGCTGTGCCACAGCAGGTGCGGCGCACGCCAGCAGGAGCACGACGGTCACCGCGCCCTCGAGAACCTTGGACCAGCGCATCGGTGCCTCCTTCGATCTTTCGTGGATGCTTCGGTCACCAGCATCGCGCGGCAGCGCAGTCTTGCCGACCTCCGGCGGATATTAGCAGCGGGCTCGGGCGACCACGAACGCCGGGGTCACACCGGCCGGCAGCGTCCCGACGCCCGGCTTCCTCGTTCCGGAGGCGAATGGTAGCCTCGGCGCCTGAATCTCCGGCGCTACCTGAAGTGCCGCCAACCCGGGCGCCGGACCGCCGGCCGGCGGGACCCATGAAGATCGACTGCGAACGTTTGACCAAGGTATACGAGGCGGCTGATGCGGGCCCGCTGGCGGCTCTCGAAGACGTGACCTTCAGCGTCGGCGAGAGCGAGTTCGTCAGCATCGTCGGCCCGAGCGGCTGCGGCAAGACGACGCTCTTGAAGATCATCGCCGGGCTCGTGGAGCCGACCTCGGGCCGCGCCCTGATGAGCGGCGTGCCGCGAGACGGACGCCCGGCAAGTGCGCTGGTCTTTCAGGATCACGGGTTGTTTCCGTGGATGACGGTTCTCGAGAACGTCGCCTTCGGCCTGCAGATGTACGGCATGGCGAAGCGCGACCGGCATGATCGGGCGCGGGCGTTCATCGACCGGGTGGGCCTGGCGCAATTCATCGAGAGCTACCCGGACCAGCTCTCCGTCGGCATGCAACAGCGCGTCGGTATCGTCCGTGCCTTTGTCACCGACGCGCCGGTGCTGCTGATGGACGAGCCCTTCGGTGCCCTCGACTCGCAGACCCGCATCGTGCTGCAGGAGGAGTTGCTGCGCATCTGGGACGAGCACCGGAAGGTGGTGATCTTCGTCACCCACGACATCGACGAGGCGATTCGTTTGAGTGATCGTATCCTGGTCATGAGCGGGCGCCCGGGGCGAATCCTCGAGGAGGTCCCCGTGCCCCTCGAGAGGCCACGCCAGGTGGCCGAGCGCAAATCGGCGGCGGCTGCCGATATCAAATGGCACATCTGGGGCCTGCTCGAGAAGCAAGTGCGCCAGAGCCTGTGGGTAGCCGGTTGAGCCGCGCCGCCGCCCCTCCGGAGCTGTCTCGCGGGTGGGAGCGCTGGGGACCGATCTTGTCCGGCCTCGTCGCGCTGGCCGGGTGGGAGGTGCTGTCGCGCACCGGCGCCATCTCGCCGACGTTCTTTCCGCCCCCCTCGTCGATCTTCGCCCAGCTCGGCAGCATGCTGACCTCCGGTGGACTCCCGGTCGACATCGGCATCACCGTCTCGCGCGTCGTGGTCGGGTTCGTGCTCGGCGCCGGGTCGGGTGCCTTCCTCGGATTGGCGATGGGCGCCTGGCCGCGACTCGGGGCGCAGCTCGATCCCTGGGTGGCCGCCCTGCATCCGACGCCGAAGATTGCGGTCTTGCCGCTGATCCTGGTCATCTTCGGGATCGGCGAGGCGTCCAAGGTGACGCTCGCCGCGCTGGGGGCATTCTTCCCCATGCTCATCAACACCGTCGCCGGCGTGCGGCAAATCTCGCCCATCTACTTCGAGGTGGCGCGCAGTTACGGTGCCGGCCGCTTGCGCCTGTTCACCCGCGTGGTCCTGCCGGGAAGCCTGCCGCTGATCATGGCGGGGGCGCGCATCTCGATCAACGTCGCCCTCATGCTGACGATCGCGGCCGAGCTCGTCGCCGCGCAGCGCGGCCTCGGGCAGGTGATCTGGTTCGCCTGGCAGACACTCCGCATCGAAGAGGTTTATGCCGGACTGTTCGTCACCAGCCTGCTGGGAATCGTGCTCAGCGCGACGCTCGAGCGCGTCGCGCGGAGGCTGATGCCGTGGCGCTCGGCCTCGCCGACGACGGCGCGATGAGAGCGAGCTGAGATGCGGAAAGACACCAAGCTACGTCGCCAGGGACCCGTGATGGGCACCGCCGTGGGTTGCCGCCACTCTGGTGACGACGCTGGAGTGGATCTTGGTGGCCGTGTTCGCCAAGGTGGTGATCCGCTTCGTCGCCGAGGCGGCGGAATGGCGCCCGGTCGCGGCCACGGCCTTCCGCGCCTACGTGATTTCCGGCGCGGTTGCCGGTGCCGCGCTGTGGTTGCTGTCCGGGGTCATCGCCGACGTTCTCAACGACCCGCCGCTGGCCCGGTACCTGCGGCTCTTTGCCCTGGAGATTCCGCTATTCACCGCGCTGATGGCGTGCCGCAACGTCCTCGTCGGTGTCGGCGGCTACCGCCAGCAAGCGTTCGCCGGCGCCGCCCGTTGGCGTGGCCGCATGCTGCTGATCGTCCTGTTCATCCAGCTCGGATGGGCGGTCTACGGGGCCATCCTCGGGAGCATCGGCGGCGTGTTCATCGGCTTCGTCATCGGCCAGGTGTTGCTCGGGAGTGCGACGCTGGGGTCGGCCGGGTTCCCGTATCGCAAGCTCTTCGGCCTCGCATTACCTACCTTCCTGCTGCTGCTCACGGTGAGGTTCTTCGACCGGGTCGCGCTCCTCGTGCTCAACGCAGTGCAGGGTGCCGGCCCCGAAGTGGGCTACTACGGGGCGGCGCAGAACCTGGCGATCGTCACCGGGGTCTTGGTCCCCACCGTGACGCCGATTCTCGTCTCCACGGTCAGCGCCGCCCGCGGACGCGGCAACGAAGCTCGGGCACGCGAGATCGTCGATGGTGCGTTGCGTGCCTCGCTGGCCCTGTTGCCGTTCGCCGCCATTGTTTCGGGCTCGTCGGAAGAGGTGTTTCGATTGCTCTTCGGCGCCCGATTCGTCGACGCGGCGCCCTTGGGCGAGTGGCTGGCGTTCGTCGCCGTCGGCCTGGTGATCATCTCCGTTGCCACCTCGCTGCTGATCGCCTACGGGAGCGTCTGGAGGACGCTTTTGCTCACCGCCCCGTTGCTGCCGCTCTCGGTGGTCGGCCATTTCTTCTTGATCCCGCGCTACGGCGCGCTCGGTGCTGCCATCGTCACCACCGTCACCGCCTTCGTCGGCGGGGCCGTGTGTGTCTTCAACGCGCAGGTCGCGTGGCAGACGCCCCCGGCCCTGGGAACGCTGGCGCGCAGCCTTCTCCTTTCGGTTGCCGTCTGGGCCGCAGCCGCCGCGTGGCCGACGCCTGGCGTCCTCGTCGTCGCCAAGGCGGCGGTGTTGAGCGTCGCCGTAATCGCCGGCTTCTTGATTCTCGGGGAGCTGTCGACCGACGAGATCGGGCGTTTGCGCTCGTGGTGGGCGTCGCGCCGGCAGAGGATGGCAAGCGGCTGAGATCGCTCGTCCGCAGGCGCCTGGCGTCGAAGCGGAGTATCGTGTCCGCGGGCCCGCGGCGGTGTCGCATCCGTGACTTCGCCCGGTGGTTTCGAGGCACTCGAACCGGCAACCGAGGGAGGAACCGTATGAATCGCCGTCAGCATCGACCCCGGCCTGGTCTCGCCCGTGTTTGCCTGACCGCCGCCTTGGCAGCGAGCGTTTTCGTTGTCTTGCCCGTCGCCGCCCAGCAGGCAGCCGGCGACCTGTCTGCAGCGGACTACGAACGGGCGGAGCAGTTTCTCGGATACAACACGAATCCCCTGGTGCTGCGCGCCGGGGTGAATCCCAACTGGCTGGGCGACGACCGCTTCTGGTACCGCGTCGACACCGAGCGTGGGAGCGAGTTCTTCCTCGTCGACGCGGCACGGGGTACCCGCGAGCCGGCGTTCGATCATGCCCGCCTCGCCGCCGGGCTGTCCGCGGCAACCGGCGACACTTACGAGCCGTACGAGCTGCCGTTCTCTACCTTCGAGCTCACCGCGGACGGCGCGCTGCTGCGGACGAACGTAGCTGGACGAGAGCTCTCCTGTGACCTGGCCGACTATGTCTGCTCGCTGGGCTCTTCGGTGCCCGCCGACGGGCGCGGGGTGCGCGGCGCCGGGGCCGGAAACCGCAATGAGGTGCTGTCGCCCGACGGCACCCGGGCCGTGTTCATCCGCGACCACAATCTGTGGATGCGGGTGTTGACCACCGGTGAGGAGAAACCGCTGACGCGCGACGGGATCGCGGATTACGGCTACGCCACGGACAACGCGGGGTGGAGAAAGAGCGACCGGCCGATCGTGCTGTGGTCGCCGGACTCGTCGAAAATCGCCACGTTTCAGCAGGATCAGCGGGGAGTGGGCGAGATGGTTCTCGCCGACACGCGCGTCGGGCATCCGAACCTGGAGGCCTGGAAGTACCCGCTGCCGGGCGATTCGGTGATCTCGATGATCGAGCGGGTGGTCATCGACGTCGATCAGGGCACCGTGGTGCGATTCGACATGCCGCCCGACCAGCATCGATCCTCGCTGTGCGACGATGTCGTTTGTGGTGGCAGGTGGGGAGACGTTCAGTGGAGTCCGGATTCTTCCTCGTTGATGTTCCTTTCGACCTCGCGCGACCACAAGAGGGAGTGGCTGCGTGAGGTCGACATCGAAACCGGCAGGATCCGCGAGGTCCACTACGAACAGGTCGACACCTTCTTCGAATCCGGCAACGGTGCCGTCAACTGGCGGTATTTGCCGCGCTCCGACGAGTTCATCTGGTTTTCCGAGCGCACCGACTGGGGTCATCTGTACCTTCATGACCTGCGGACCGGGGATCTGAAGCACGCCATCACTTCCGGCGAAGGCAACGTCGCCCGCTTGCTGCGCGTCGACGAAGAAGACCGCCTGCTGTATTTCCTCGGCGTCGGCATGGAAGACGGACGCGATCCGTACTTCATGCACCTGTATCGCATCGGCTTCGACGGCCGGGACCTGCAGCTCCTGACCCCGGAGAACGCCAACCACGACGTGGAGCTTTCGCCCTCCGGCGGCTACTTCGTCGACACCTACTCGACACCCGACACGCCGCCCGTTTCCGTGCTGCGCGATGCCGCCGGAGCACACGTTGCCGACCTCGAGCAGGCTGACATCAGCCGCCTGCTGGCGACTGGCTGGCAGCCGCCGGAACCGTTTACGGTCAAGGCGCGCGACGGTGTCACCGATTTGTACGGGCTGATGTTCCGGCCCACCGACCTCGATCCGACGCGGACGTATCCGATCATCAACAGCATCTATCCGGGGCCACAGACAGGCAGCGTCGGCAGCCGCAACTTCTCCGCCGCCCGCGGCGACGCGCAGGCGATCGCCGAGCTCGGCTTCGTCGTGGTGAAGATCGACGGAATGGGTACGCCCTGGAGATCGAAGTCGTTCCACGAGGCCTATTACGGCGACATGGGAGACAACACGCTGCCCGACCAGGTCGCCGGTATGCAGCAGCTCGCCGAACGCTACGAATGGATCGACATCGAGCGGGCCGGCATCTACGGGCACTCCGGCGGCGGCTATGCCACCGCCGGGGCCATGCTCCACTATCCGGAGTTCTTCAAGGTCGGCGTGTCACAGGCAGGCAACCACGACAACCGCGTGTACGAGGACGACTGGGGCGAGAAGTGGCAGGGGCTGCTGACCCGCGACGCCGACGGCGAATCCAGCTACGACACACAGGCGAACCAGAACTTCGCTCGCAACCTGCAGGGGAAGCTGTTGCTCGCCCACGGCACCATGGACACCAACGTGCCGTTCTACAGCACGCTGTTGCTGGTCGACGCACTGATCGCCGCGAACAAGGACTTCGACCTCATCCTGTTTCCCAACCGCGGCCATGGGTTCGGCAACGAGCCCTACATGATGCGCCGGCGCTGGGACTATTTCGTCGAGCACCTGTTGGGGGTCGCCCCGCCGCGGGAGTATCGAATGCGAGCGCGCCGGTAGGTTCCGGTGTCCGGCGTGCACACCGGGCGTCGTCGCCGGACGTGGTTCGCCCTGTTCCTGGGGGTGCTGGCCTTCTCGACGCTGCGGGGGATTCGTTTTCCCAACATCTGGTCGTACAGCCATTTCCTTTTCAACTACGACTACGGTTTTACCAAACGGGGGCTGCTCGGGGCCGTGGTGCAGGCGGCGGGGAGCTCGCGCCTGCTGACGTACGACGTCTTCTTCGTCCTCAGCGTGGTCGTATTCATCACCAATTTCATCCTGCTGGCGATGCTGGGCCACGACCTGATCCGTCGCGGCGGGCGACTCGGCTTCGTCTGCTCGCTGTTGTTCGCCTCCAGCATGGCGGTGGTCTTTCTCGCCCACACCGTGGGGTACTCCGATCACCTGGGACTCTTGGTCACGTTGCTGGCGTTGCGTGTGAATGGCTTCTACCGCAGGGCCGTGCTGCTGGCGATTGCGCTGCCGCTGCTTCTGATGATTCACGAGGCGATGCTGATCGTCTTCTTCCCGGTGATGTTCCTGTCGATGCTTTTCCCTGCGTCGGGTGGGCACGACGCCGAGGTGTCGAGGGGGCGGCGGGTGGCAGTGCTCGGCGGTTTGAGCGTCGTGGCGCTCGCCAGTCTGTATCTCACGGCTGCGCCCCTGGGGTCGACCGAGGTCGAGCTGATGTTCCAGGACGCGCAGGCCGCGGTCGATCACCCGCTGCGACGCGATGCGTTCGCCGTGCTGGAACGGCCGGCAAGCGCCAACATCGAGTACGTCGCCCGACTTCGAGACACGCCCGGGTATCGCCAGCGCATGCGGCGCTCTCTCGCCGCGACGGCGCCGACGACTCTCGTCTTTGTCTTGTTGACCGTCGTCTTGTTGCGCGCGGCGGGACGGAAGGCTTGGATTGTCGGCTTGTCGGTCGGTGCGTCCGTGCCGGGCTTGGCGCTGCACACCATCGGGGCGGACCTGCATCGCTGGAACACGCTCGTTGTCACGACCAGCTTCCTGGTCCTGTATCTGGCGTCTCGCGCTGTAGCCGCCACGGTTGATTTTCGAGATTACGATCGCCTCGCTCTCGTGGCTGTGCCTCTGGTGCTTGCCAACCTCCTGACCTCCATCGAGCTGTTCGACGGGTACGCCGTCAAGACCGTGCCGTTCAGCGAGCACCTCGACTACCTGAAGAGCGTGGCAGAGGGGGAGTCCCGGTTTCCGTACGTTCCGCCTCGATGAGTCGAGCGCCGGGACGGCGGCTGACGCCGTCCCGACTCACGGCACTCGACCGCGGCCGAGCCCTCGCCGGGTCATGGCCGCAGTGATCGCCGACGGTGAGTTGGTCTCGACCGTTGCTTGCGCCCTTGCAATAATGAACGCAGTGCTCCCCCTTTTCCGCGCCCGTGGTTGCAGCGCGGGTGAGCGACAGGAGGGCCGCCATGAGCAACACCGCCACCGGACCCGCGGTCTCCATCGGATTCCGCAGCCGCCCGGATCAGGTGCTCTGGCATTTCTGCGAGAACTGCGCGGATTGGCCCGATGCGCCTGAGCCTTTTCAGGAATGGAGCGGTCCGCTGCCGGTCGGCTCGGAGATCTGCGGCGGATGCCTCGAGCTCCGCAAGACGGGTAACTGCAGACTGCGGCCGGCCACCTCCGGATTCAGCCGGTAAGGTGGCGAACGTCGCCGTGGCGTGTGCACGCTCGCGGAGCATCGATGCCGACGTGAGGGTCGGAGGTTGAGGCACGCCGACGCAGGCGGGATGTGGCCGGTCGCCCACGGGGCCCGTCGGGTCTTGTTTTCTGTGGCGGCTTGCAGCCTGGCTTGCTCGGGGGCCCCCGATGGCTTTGAAAGCGATCGGTTCCACGTCGTCGAGCAGGATGGCGCGGTGGTGGCGACGACACGCGGCGGTGCGCTGTACGCGGGCGATGTCTTCACGGTCGAGCCGGTCCTTACGCTGCAGCAAGATCCGCAGCGGCCGGAGAGCCTGCTATTCAACCCCGTCCACTTCACTGTCGGTCCCGACGGCCACTACTACGTGATCGATCGCGGCAACGCGCGCGTGGCGGTGTTCGACGCCAGCGGCGTGTACGTGCGGGCCTTCGGTCGCTCGGGGCAGGGGCCGGGCGAGTTCGACGGGCGCATCGCGCTGCAGTCGATCGTAGGCGACGAGCTGTCCATCTGGCAGTTCCAGGGGCAGCGAAGCAGCAGATTTCGAACCGATGGGACCTACCTCGAGTCGATCGGCCTCGATACCGGTGGCAGGCTCCTCGCCCTGGACCGCGCTCCGACCGGCGAACTGATCGCCATGCGCTCCAATCTCTCGCCGGGCGACGATCCGGGTCTGTCGTCGTGGCGGCTGGAGGTTCTCGACCCCGAGGGCGTGGCGACGCTCGCCGAAGTATCGACCGGAAGCGTCCGCACAAACGTCGCCCAGCAGGTCGACATGGGTGCCGGGATGGCGACGCTGTCGACCTCCATTCCCTTCACCGGGTCGCCCAGTGTGCAACACGTCCCCGGACGCGGCATCTTGGCGACCGACGGTGACAGGCCCGAGATCCTCTGGTACGACCTCCGAGGCACGCTGGTCAAGAAGGTGGTCATCGAACTGCCGGCGCGGCCGCTGACGGACGCGACAGTCGCCGACTGGGAGGCACGGCGAGAGCGAAGCCGCGCCGGTGCCACGATCACCACGGAGAGCGGCACGCGGTCGGTGACGCTCGTCGAGCCGCCGTATCCGCAGGGGGTCGGTTACTGGTCGTGGGTACATGTCGACGACAAGGGGTATGTTTGGCTTCTCGACGTCCTCTCCGCGCACACGCGAGACGAGATCGATGGGTGGGCGTTCCACGTCGTTGACGCGGAAGGCCGCTACCTGGGGACGGCGGATCTGCCGGCGAGCCGCCCGCGGATTCGAGACGGTCGGCTCATGGCCGTCGTCGAGGACGAGGAATCCGGCGAGATGGTACCGACGGTCTACGCGATTCGGCCGGGAGACGACGGGCTGGCGTATCCCGGCGCCTATCGGCCGAGCCCGGCGGGCCGCTGACCCGGTCACCACGCGCTGCGCGGCTGGGTCCGTCGGGGCGTTCTCGTGTCGGGCCTGTTCTCCTGTGAGGCCTGTTCTCCTGTGAGGCCTGTTCTCCTGTCAGGCCTGTTCTCTTGCCCGGTCCGATTCGTCCGCGGGGTCGGGAGGCGCGGCGTTCGCCGCCGAGGGGCCTGACTACTACACGACAGGTCCCTGATCTAACATGGGCGGCCTGTCCTCCCCCTAGTCGCCGCGCCCTCTTCGCCCGATCGGAGAAGCTGCAATGATCGCTCGTAACGCCGCCGTCATTCTCCTCGCAGCCGTCGCCTTCACGCCGCCCGTCAGCACGGCGCAGCCCCTGCCAAGCGGCGCTGCACCGCAACAGGCGGCGATGATCGGGCAGAACCACGCTGCTTCGTACCGCTCGATCCGCCGCGACGTGCCGCTCACCAACGCCATCATGCGCGCCATGGAAGCCGGTACGCGGAGCTTCTCCGGACGCCCGGGACCGAACTACTGGCAGCTACAGGCCGACTACTCGATCGACGTGCGTTTGGAGCGGGCGACGCAGACGTTGTACGGCGACGAGACCGTCACGCTGCACAACAACAGCCCCGACCAGCTGGACCGGATCGTCCTGCGATTGGACCACAACATCTTCCGGCCAACGGTGCCGCGCGGTTCCTCGGTGCCGGCGGAGATCACCGAGGGCATGGTCGTCACCGGCATTCGCGTCGACGGTGAGGCGGTAGATCTCAACGCACAGCCGCGCGCGCGTCGAGGCGGCGGCAGTGCGTCGCGCCGGCTTGCCGCTTACGGTCTCGACCAGACAGTGGCCACGATCTTGCTGGCTTCGCCGATCGGGCCGCGCTCGACCGCGACCCTGCAAATCGAGTGGCACACCAAGTTACCGGGAGGGCCCGACGGGCGCGGGCACCGCATGACGCAGCGGTGGGACGATACGCTGTTTCAACCGACGCAGTGGTTTCCGCGGGTTGCCAAGTACGACGACTTGCGCGGTTGGGATACACAGGTGTATCTCGGCCCGGCCGAGTTCTACAACAATTTCGGTCGTTTCGACGTCCGCATCGACGTGCCCGCGGGATGGATCGTCAGCGGCACGGGGGTGTTGCAGAACCCCGAGGAGGTGCTCACGGCAGCCGCACGCGAGCGTCTAGCCCGCGCCTTGACGACCGACGAGGTCACCACCATCGTCGGCGTCGACGAAGTAGGGCCGGGGCAGGCAACCGCCGCCGGCGATCGCCTCGTATGGCACTTCGTCGCCGAGCTGGTCAACGATTTCGCCTGGGCCACGGCGGAGAAGTATGTATGGCAGGCGACGCGGGCGAACATACCCACAGTGGGGTACATCCCCATTCACATGTTGTTCATTCCCCAGCGCGCCAACCTTTTCGCCCAGGCCGGGCCGATCAGCCGCCACGCCCTGGAGTTTTACTCCGAGCTCTGGGCGCCGTATCCGTTTCCTCAACTGACGCTGCAGGACGGGCCGAGCGCCGGCATGGAGTACCCCATGGTGATCAACTCGAACCAGGGGGCCGCGGACCACGAGGTGGCGCACCAGTGGTGGCCGATGATGGTGGGTACCAACGAGACCTGGTACGGCTGGATGGACGAGGGTTTCAACAGCTACATGAACATTCTGTCGCGGGCTCATTGGCGCGACACCGAGCCGAGCTTGGACGGGCTCGGACAGCGGTACGGCAACGTGAGCGGTGACGAGACCGAGCCGCCGTCGATGTGGGCGGCGAACTACGGCGGCAACATGTACGGGTTTCAGACCTACCAGAAGACACCGCTCATGCTGTCGATGCTCGGTGGCATCGTCGGAGACGAAGCCGTGCAGCGGGCGATGAGCGAGTACACCGAGGTATGGGCGTTCAAGCACCCGTCGCCCTGGGACTACGCCTTTTTCATGAGCAACGCCCTCGGCGAGGATCTCGGCTGGTTCTGGTACTACTGGTTGTGGACCACCGAGTCGGTGGACGGATCGATCCAGGACGTGACCACCGCTGGGTCGCGTACGGCGGTGACGGTGCGTCAGGAAGGTCAGATGCCGTCGCCGGTGGTATTGCGCGTGGACCTGGCCGAGACCGGACCGGCGGTCCGGCCGATGGACAATGCCGAGATGCTCGACGAAACCACCGCCATCGTCACCTGGCCGGTGGAGGTGTGGTTCGGTGGTGAGCGTAGTTTCGAGGCGGTTCTCGACTTCGGCGGCAGGGCGGTCGAGAGGGTCACGCTCGATCCGGGCGGTCGCTTTCCGGATCGCGATCCGGCCGACAACGTCTGGCCGAGGTAGGGGAGCAGACAGGGCGCCGCGCGGCGGTGGCGGTGGTCGGTTTCACCCCCGCAGGACCCTCGCCGGGTCTACGCGACCGGCCCGACGGACGGGGGGGTAAGCGGCGGCAAGCCCGCTCACCAGCAGGAGAGCGACCACCGTTGCCAGGGTGGGCAGGTCGGTGGGGCTGACCTCGAACAACAAGCCGCGCAGCAATCGGGTCAGCGCGGCTGTGGCCACCAGCCCGACCAGAACCCCGACGCCGAGCAGCGTCAGTACGCTGCGGACCACCAGGTACCTGATGGCCGCGACGTCGGCACCGAGTGCCATGCGGACGCCGAGCTCCAACTGTCGACGCTGCACCGTGCCGGACATCACGCCGTAGACGCCGATCATGGCCAGGGCGATTGCGATCGTTGCGAACCCGGCGAGCATGTATGCGTAAAACCGTGGCCCGGCCATGGAACGGGCGAGCATCTCCTGCATCGTCGCCAGCCGGCCCACGGGTTGTTCGGGGTCGACTTCGCGAACCGCTTCGGCGATGGTGGCGAACGCGATCTTGGAGTCGACGTCCGCGCGAGCGACCAGCGTTGCCCCGGCCGCGGGCAGCCGCGGCAGCAGGTAGTAGAAGATGGGCGGCGCCTCGTCGACGAGCGAAAGATGTCGGATGTCGCCGACCACGCCGATGACCTCCGCAAAATCGCTGCTGAACAGCGTGCGCACGCGGCGGCCGATGGGATCCTGGTCGGGGAAGAAGGTGCGCGCAAAGGCCTCGCTGATGATGACCGTGTCGCCCGCGGCGTGCAGATCCTTGTCCTCGAAGAGCCGGCCACGCAGCAGCGGGATCCTCATCGTTCTGAAGTATCCTGCCGTGACTCCGGTCACCTGGGTCTGCGACCGGGATCCGGCGGCGACGCGATCCTGGATCACGACGGGCGATGTCATCGAGCGGCGTGAGATGGGCAGATTGCGCACGAACGCAGCCTCGCGGATTCCGGGTGCGGCGATGAGCCGTTTCACCAGCGCGTCGTAGAAGGCTGCAGTCTTTCGGGTTTCGCCGTAGCGGTAGCGGGGAAACCCGAAGTAGGCGGTCACCAGGGAGCGGGATTCGAAACCCGGATCCTGGGTCAGGATCCCCAGAAAGCTGCGGGACAGAAGTCCGGCGGCCGCCAGCAGTACCAGCGTCAGCGATACCTGCGCGACGATCAGTCCCCCCTGCAACCTGCCTCCCGAGCGCGACGTGGAAGCGCTTCGAGCCTCCCGCAGGGCCGGTCCCGCGTCCACAGCGGCGGCGCGAAACGCCGGCACCAGCCCGATCAGCAGCCCCGTCGTCACGGCGGCAGCGAACGCCGCGAGGGCTGCTCGCCCGTTCATCGCGACCTCGGCGGCACGCGGCAGATCCTGCGGGGCCAGGGCGACCACCAAGCGAAGACCCCAGGCGCCGAGTAGATAACCTCCGAACCCGCCGATCGACGACAGTACCAAGCTTTCGGCGAGCAGCGCGGAGACCAGCCGGTTGCGGCCGGCGCCGAGGGCGGATCGCAACGCCAACTCCGGCCGGCGGGTCAGAGCCCGGGCGAGGAGCAGGCTGCCGACGTTGCCGCAGGCCACCAGGAGGACGAGTGTGACCGCCGCCGACAGCATGAAGAGCCCGTCCTCGACGGAGCCCGCGAGCTCGGTCTTCAGCGGCGTCAACATGACGTCGACGCCCGTGGGCGCCCCCGCCTCTTCGAGGGATTCGCGCATCCTTCGGCGGGCAACGTCGAGATCGACGCCGGGCTGTATCCGAGCGACGGCATCGAGAAAGCGGGCGCCCCACAGCCTATGGTCGAGAGGACCATCCTGGCCGTAGGGAAGCCAGGCCTGCGACTCGCCGGGGAAATCAAAGCCCTCGGGGCCGACGCCGATCACCGTCCGGGCCTGCCCCTGCAGGAGGATGGCGGTCCCGACGAGCCCGGGATCGGCCCCGAAACGTTGCCGCCAGAGATCGTGCGAAATGACAACGACGCGATCGCCGTCCGGGTGGTCCTCATCGGCGCGAAAGCCTCTTCCGGCGGCGAGGTCCGTGCCGAGCAAAGCGAAGAACTCGTGCGAGGCGAGGGTGGCGTGGATGACGTCCGGGCCGCTGTCGGCGCTCAGCTCCAGGTCTCCTTGATCGAACACCGACAGCCCCTCGAGGGCGCCGCCGGTGCGCTCCCTCCAGCGCAGGTAGGCGGCCGGCGAGATGCGCTGCGCCTGTCCATCGACGACTTCGCGCACCGACACCAGCCGCTCGGGTTGGTGAAAAGGCAGGGGGCGAATCAGCACGCCGTCGACGATGCTGAACATGACGGTGACCGCGCCGATGCCGATCGCCATCACCGCCACCGCCGCGCCGCTGCCCAGGGGGTGGGTGCGAAACTGCCGGAGTCCTGCGGTGACGTCCTGCCGCAGGCCGTCGAGGCGGCGGAGCCATGAGCGCCGCAACCGGCGGCGGCTGGACATGCGATGCAGCTCGCGAGAGATTTTGTCGACGTCGCCGAGCAATCGTCGAGCCTCCCGCTGAGCGGCGTTGGGCTCCCAGCCATTCTCCACCAAACGGTCGACGCTCTCCTCGACGTGGTGGGCCAGCTCGTCGTCGATGGGGTCGCGCGCTGGCACGTCTACCGTCCCGCCGCCGAAACTCGTTTCACCGCGGCGATATAACGATCCCATCTCGCCGCCTGCTCGGTCAGCGCCTTCCTTCCGGCGCGCGTCAGGCGGTAGTACTTGGCACGGCGGCCCTTCTCCGAGGTCGCCCAGCCGGCGGTGAGCCAGCCTCGGGCTTCCATTCGATGCAGGGCGGGATAGAGCGCACCCTCCTCGATCGCCAGCGCGTCATCGGTCGAGTCTCGGATCCAGTCGAGGATGGCGAAACCGTGCATCGGCTCGCCCCCGTTCAGCGTCGACAGGACGAGGAGCTCGAGCGTGCCCTTGACCACCGTGAGCTGATCCGTCATCCGGCCTCCGCGTATCGCTGTAGCCTTGACCTAAGAAACTTAGGCTAAGTTACTGGCCTAAGTAACTTATGTCAAGCATCGCGCGAGCGGAGTGACGAATCAGCGTTGACGCATCCGCGACTTGGCCTCCGGCGTCAGCTCCCAGAGCACGTTGATGATCTTCCACTCGCCGTCGACGTTGCCCAGGTGCATGTAGTCGATCCAGTCACCCGCCGTGACGCGGGCGCTGGCCACGTTCTCGTACATGTCGAGCACCTGCACATCCATACGGCGTTCGGCGACGGGCGTCTGCTTGCCGGCGCCGCCGCGGGTGGCGGCGATGAGCTCATCCGCGCTCATGTTCTGGAGCACGCTGCGACCATCGGGTCCGGGCATGACGATGCGCTTGGCAAGCTGAGGATGCAGAGCACGCTCCATACGCGCGGCGTCACCCTCATACCAGCCCTCGATGTAGTCGAGCGCAGTCGCTCGGATCGCTGCCTCATCGCTTCCGGTACTCGCCCCGGTCACGCCGGCGGCGAGCACGACCAGCATCAGGGCTGCGAGGATTCGATTCATGGTTCCTCCGCGGGTGTCGGGGGGCAGGCCATCGGTGTCTCACGGCCCTTACGGAGAGCAAGGTCCGTGCCAGCAGACGCGGCCGTAGGACGGCCACTCCCGTTCGCTGCCCGACGGGCGGAGGTCGTCCGACGCCGATTCTGGGACGCCCGGTGCCGCATCCGGGAAGCTCGGGCGACGTTCGCCGCAGATATGCCGTGACACGGTATACCGTCATGCGGTATAAATGAACGGTCGGCAGGAAGATCGGCTTCGCCGCTGAAAGGAAGGTCAAATGACACGCCTCGCACGGCATCTGCCGCTGAGCGTTCCCGTGTACCAGATCCTGCTGACGCTCAGCGACCGAGCCCTCCACGGGTACGCCATCATCCGCGACATTCGTGAGCGAACCTACCGCATCGCCGCCGATGGGCGCGAGCTGCTGCGCCTGGAGGCGCTGAGACTGGAGCGCTCGGCGCAGATGGCGCGAGACAAGCGCGTCATCCCGGCGCTGGCCGATGCAAGGCCGGGAGCGAAGCGGTCGTGAGGCCGCCGCGACGATCGCCGGTGGTGCGGCTCTACGCGGCGCTCGCGGCCTGGTTGCTGCCGCGAGATCTACACCGGCGCCACGGCGCGTCGATGGTCGGTCTGTTCGCCGATCTCTATGACGAGGCCTGGGCGGCCGGGGGACGACGTAGAGCCATGATCGTTGCCTTCCGCGAGCTCGTGGGCTTGTTCCGCACGCGCCGGAGCGAGCGACGAAGGGTCTCGCGTTCGGGCGTTCTCGTGATGCTCGACGATGTTCGCGACGCCCTGCGCAGCGTGCGACGCAGCCCCATGCACTCGCTGGGCGTGGTCGCCATTCTTGCCTTCGGCATCGGCGCAAACACGGCGATCTTCAGCGTCTTGAACGCCGTGTTGCTTCGTCCCTTGCCCTATCCGGAGTCTGACCGGCTGATGCAGGTTCTCGAGTACCGGGACGAGCGACCCGCACCGCGTGTCTCCCATTCGCTCGAGCTATACCTGCAGATGCGAGAGAGGATCGATGGCGCCGAGACCGGCGCCTTCATCGGCCAGGTACGGACGCTCACCGGCGTCGAGGAGCCCGTCCGCGTCGACGGCTGGGCGGTGTCGTCGTCGACCCTCTCGTTGCTGCGGGTGAGCCCTCTGCTCGGGCGCACCTTCGCCGCCGGAGAAGAAGAGCCGGGCGAGTCCCGCGTGCTGGTGTTGAGCCATGCGCTGTGGCGGCAGCGCTTCGCTGCCGACCGCGGCGTGGTGGGGCGCATCGTGCAGCTCGACGGCGAGCAGTACCGGGTGATCGGCGTGATGCCGCGGGACTTCCGTTTCATGGGGAAGGAGGGGGGATTCTGGATGCCGCTGGTGTCCAGCGCTTCCCGTCGGCAGGGCGGTCGCACCCTGCGATCGGTGCCCGTCCTGGCGCGCCTCGAAGAGGGTGTGCATCCGGGACAGGTCGAAGCCGAGGCCAATGCGTTGCTCGAAGCGTTGCGGCAGGAAGGCTCCCCCGTCATTCGGGCGATTCATAGCGGAACAATTCGACTGGTACCACTCAAGGATCGGCTCGTGGGCGACTATCGCACGGAGCTCTGGATGCTCCAGGGAGCCGTGGCCCTGGTACTGCTTATCGCCTGTGCCAACGTTGCCAATCTGCTGTTGTCCCGCGGCACCGCGCGGCGCAAGGAAATCGCCATGCGCACGGCGCTGGGCTGCGGTCGATCACGGCTGACCGCACGGCTGCTCGCCGAGAGCGTGCTGCTGGCGTTGGCGGGAGGTGCTGCCGGCACGATGCTGGCGACCTGGGGAACGGCCGCCCTGATACGCTTCGGGCCGGCGAACGTCCC
>CBDUAS010000003.1:0-22403 GCA_965365185.1 uncultured bacterium
ATCGGCTCGAACTTCGTGCACTTCCTGCTCGAAGAGCAGCCGGACGCGGCTATCGTCGTGCTCGATAATCTGGGCTTTGCCAGCAACAAGGCGAACCTCGAGCCCGTGCTCGATCGAATCGCCCTCGAGGTCGCGGACATCTGTGATTTCGAAGGCGTGACCCGCGTCTATCAGCGGCACGCCCCCGAGGTAGTGGTGAATTTCGCCGCCGAGAGTCACAACGACCGGGCGGTGGTGACGCCCTCCGACTTCGCCCGTTCCAATGCCCTCGGTTGCCAGACCCTGCTGGAGGTTTCGCGACGAAACCCCGTACGGCGTCACATCCACATCTCCACGATCGAGGTGTACGGCGAGCTCGATGCCTCGCGGGACTGGTTCGACGAGAGCAGCCCGCTCAACGCCAAGACGCCCTACAGCGCCGCGAAGGCGGCCGGTGACATGTTTGTCCGCGCCTACATGCAGACGTATCCGGAGATGGACATCGTCCTCACCCATTGCGCCAACAACTACGGCCCCTACCAGTTTCCGGAAAAGCTGATTCCCCTGGTGATCACCAATGTGCTGCGCGGCCTCAAGGCGCCGATCTACGGCGACGGCATGCAGCGACGGGACTGGCTGAACGTGCGCGATCATTGCCGCGCGATTCGCGCGATGATCGACGCCCCGAGTGTCGAGATCACCCCGGCCGCTGCCACCGACCCCGGAAAGCTGCCGATCTACGACCTCAGCGCCCGCAACGAGCTCACCAATCTCGACGTTGTCTCGCAGGTTATCCGCCTGCTCGGCAAACAACCGGGTGAGTGGATCGAACACGTGGCGGACCGGCCGAACCACGATCGCCGTTACCTGATCAACCCGGCGAAAGCCGAGGCCGACCTGGGCTGGCGCGCCCGGATCGGGTTCGAAGAGGGACTGGAGCGGACGGTCGGCTGGTACGTCGACAATCAGTCCTGGTGGCAGGAGATCCTCGAGCGCGTGGGGGGCCTGCAGTTCGACTGGTCGGAGACGTAGGCGCGCACCAAAGCGAGGGAACCATGCGGAAGCACATACAACTCCTCGGCGTCATCACCATCGCCTACCATGCCATCGGCCTCATCCTCGCCTGGCTGATCTGGGGTGTGCTCTCGGGGATCGGCATGGTGTCGGGCGCCCCGCAGGCGGCCAGCATCCTGGCGTTGGTGGGCACCGGAGTCGCCATGCTGCTTTTCTTTCTCTTTGCTCCGGGGGTGGTGGCGGGTGTCGGCATTCTCAAGGGCTGGTGGTGGGTCCGCTACCTCGCTTTGATCCTCGCGTTTCTCAACCTCATCCACATCCCGCTGGGCACGATCCTGGGCGTGTACACGTTCTGGGTCTTGATGCAGGACGAGTCCATCGCTTACTTCGAGGCCGACCGCATCGCTCGAGAAACGGCCGCTCCCTGAGCCGACGACCGCTGCCCACCCCGGCGACGGCAGACGGTTTGGGCGGTCTGTAAGCCGCCAACCGCCGCAGGGCTGAGGTGACTCCCCGACGGTGGGCCGCCTTGACGGTCGAATCACGCCGCGCTTTGCAATATCATTTGGTTTCCGGGGTCGTCGCGACCACGTTGCCTCGATCGAGGTGCCGTGGCGCCTGTTGATACCGGCTCGAGTCCCCGGACCCTCGCCATACCCGAAAATCGTCTGCCAATACGCATCATCTGCAGGAGCGCCATCATGGAAGCTGTGAGTACCGAACTGCATGCCTTCGACGCCGCGGCTGAGGCGGATCGTCCTCCCTACAAGGTTGCCGACCTGAGCCTGGCCGAATTCGGCCGCAAGGAGATCCGCCTCGCCGAGCACGAGATGCCCGGGCTCATGGAGACCCGGCGGCGCTATCGCGACGCCAAGCCGCTTGCCGGCGCCAAGGTGATGGGCAGCCTGCACATGACCATCCAGACCGCAGTCCTGATCGAGACGCTTGCCGAGCTCGGCGCCGACGTGCGCTGGGTATCCTGCAACATATTCTCGACCCAGGATCATGCCGCCGCCGCGGTCGTTGTCGGCGCTCCGGAGAGCGGCGGCACGGTGGACAACCCGCGCGGCATCCCGGTGTTCGCCTGGAAGGGCGAAACGCTGGAGGAGTACTGGTGGTGCACCAGCGAGGCGCTCCTGTGGCCGGACGGCAGCGGGCCGGACCTGATCGTTGACGACGGCGGCGACGCCACTCTGGTGATCCACAAGGGTGTCCAGTTCGAGAAGGCCGGCGCGGTGCCGGAGTTCGATGCCGACAACGAGCCGGAGGAATGGGGCGTCATCCTCGACCTGCTGCGCCAGGAGATGGCCAAGGACCCGCAGCGCTGGCAACGAACCGCGGCTGCGATCAAGGGTGTGTCCGAGGAGACCACCACCGGCGTCAACCGCCTCATGCAGATGGCCAAGTCCGGAGAGCTGCTGTTCCCGGCCATCAACGTCAACGACTCGGTGACCAAGTCGAAGTTCGACAACATCTACGGCTGCCGGCACTCCGTCGTCGATGGGCTCAACCGAGCCACCGACGTCATGATCGGCGGCAAGATGGCGGTGGTCTGCGGCTTCGGCGAGGTTGGCAAGGGCTGCGCACAGGCACTGCGCGGCCAGGGGGCGCGGGTGGTCATTACCGAGGTCGATCCCATCTGCGCCCTGCAGGCGGCCATCGACGGTTACGTGGTCAAGCGCCTCGAGTCCGTGCTCGGTGAGGCCGACATCTTCGTCACGACCACCGGCAACTTCAACATCATCACCGCCGAGCACATGGCGCAGATGAAGGACAAGGCGATCGTCGCCAACATCGGTCACTTCGACAACGAGATCGACATGGCGGGCCTGGCGAAGACGCCCGGTATCGAGAAGATCAACATCAAGCCGCAGTACGACGAGTGGTTGTTCGAGGACGGGCACAGCATCCTGGTGCTGGCCGAGGGCCGCTTGATGAACCTCGGTTGTGCCACCGGCCACCCGAGCTTCGTCATGTCGGCTTCGTTCACCAACCAGGTGCTGGCGCAGATCGAGTTGCAGCAGAATCCCGACAAGTACGAACGGCAGGTCTACGTGCTTCCCAAGAAGCTCGACGAGGAGGTCGCCAGGCTGCACCTGAACCACCTGGGAGTGGAGCTGACCGAGCTCACGCAGGAGCAAGCCGATTACATCGGCGTGCCGGTGGAGGGGCCGTACAAGCCGGAGCACTATCGATACTAGTTGGTGAACAGATCGAAGATGTTGCCCAGCTTGCTGCTGTCCGCATGGAAGAACTCGGTGTAGCGGCAGCGGGTGCAGATCACCGTTGTGAACCGTTGCCCCTGGACGTCGAAGATCTTCGACCAGAAGCCGCCGGCGCCGCGAAGCTCGCGGGTTTCGTAGCGATCATGGTGGCACTTCGGACACGTGTAACTGATCCCGCTCATGCTTCCGGCTCCGTCGGGGGTCTTGATTGCCCCTACTGTGCTGCCGGAGGCTGATTTCTTCGCGAGTCAGGCGAATGAACAAGGCCTTCACCAAGGAGTCGGACTACGACGAGCTCGCCGAGACCGTCGTCAAGCCCGTGGACCCCTTGCCTGCGGGGGTGCCCAACTACGTCACCGTAACGGGGGCACTTCGGGTGCGTGAGGAGCTGCGGCGGCTGATCGAAAAGGAACGGCCGGCTCTCGAGGCGTTGGCGGGAGTCCACCAGGAGGCGGACGGAGCCCGCGACAGCGAGGCCAAGACTGCAGCCCGGCGACGGCTGCGGGAGGTCAATGCGCGCATCAGCTTCCTCGAGGACCATGTCGCCCGCTTCGAGATCGTCGATCCGACCAAGAGCTCGTGCGATCGTGTGCGCTTCGGCGCCCGGGTGACCGTCATGGATGAGAACGGAGACGAGCGCACCTACCTGATCTGCGGCGTCGACGAGGCACAGCCCGAGAACGGCGCGGTGAGCTGGATTTCGCCGGTGGCGAAGGCGCTCCTCGGTCAAGCCGTCGGCGACGAGGTCGTCATGCGCCTGCCCCGCGGTGCCCAGCGTCTGGAGATCGTGGACATCGACTACACCGCCGGCTGAGGCGGGCTCGCCGGCGGATCGGCGCCATGAACACCCGGCGCCCCCCCGGGTCCCACGCGGCGGTAACCCGGATGGCCGCGCGACGAAGACTTCACACGGCCTGCTAGCGTCTCACAGTTTGGTATGTATATCGTCCCGATGAGAACTCCGCCGATTCCGCGAGCGGACGGCGGCGGTCCGGGCTGAGCTTGGGCGGTTCCTCGGACCGGGCAGGTGGGGACCTGCCGCACGCGAATGCGCCCAGGAAGGGGGTGATCCAGTGTTATCTGACAGTACGAACTTGGTGGAGGTGGCGCACCCCTAGGGGAACCTCCAGAGCGTCCGTGGCGCTCGCTGGGCGATACCCCTGACGGGGAGACCCAACGCCACCGACCACAAAGTCGGCCCCGATCCCGCCAGGGATCGGGGCCTTTCTTTTGGTGTGTGCGCTCTGCGTGCGGGTCGGTGTGTAGGAACAGGCTCCGGGGAAGCCACCGGCGAGGTCGACGCCCGCCGATGCAAGGCGCCGGCCTTTCCCGACTACAGGTAGTTGAGCGGCTCGATGCCTACCTCGGCAGCGTCGACCAGGCCCTCGATGCGCTCGTCCATCCCCGGTGCCGCGAGGTTCAGAGACTCTGGCTCCTCCGGCTCGTGGCCGTCCGCCTCGCGCACAATGACGACCTGCGGCAGGTCGGGCGTGTGCGGATTGCCCGCGAACGCGACCGCGAGCTTGCCGCTCTCCAGGCGAAGGACCGTTCCCGGCGGGTAGTAGCCGGCCATGGCACGGAAGCCGGCGAAGAGGGACGGTTCGAACTTCGTACCGGCGTCTTTCTCCATGATGCGCATGACCTCGTCCGGTGGGATGGCACCGCGGTAGGGGCGTGTCGACCGCAGAGCGTCGTAGACGTCGGCGATGCTCACGAGCTGGGATACGAGGTGAGGCTCCCAGTCGTCGTCACGCAGGTCCTCGTGATAGGCGAGGTGGTGCTCGTAGGCCACCAGCGGGGCCAGGTCACCGATGCCGTCGGCATCGGAGAGCATCCGTGCTCCTTCCAGCCCGTGGGTGTTCATGATCTTCCATTCGTCCGGCGTCAACTTCCCCGGTTTGTTGAGGATCTCGGACGGAATGCGCTCCTTGCCGATGTCGTGCAGCAGCGCGGCGATGGCGATCTCTCGCAAGTCCTCGGGCTCGAACGGGAGATTCTGCGCCAGCGCCAGGGTCAACATGGCGACGTTGAGCGAGTGGGTGAACGAGTAGTCGTCGTGTTGCATGAGCGAGTGGGCCGCCAGCAGGGGCCGCGTTTCTTGGATGGCGAGCGACGTGAGGTCGAAGGCAAGCTCTCGCACGTCTTCCAGGTCTCGCACATCGCCGGACTGCCGGGCGACCGACTTCAGCCCGCGGATGATCTTCAGGCCCGCGCTGTAGGACTCCCAGGCGCGGAAGAGATTGTCGATTTCGGGTATGTCGCCGGGGTCGACGGTGATCGTGCCTACTTCGATGTTCTCCAGCTCGTGCCGGTTCACCACCTCGTCGAGGCCTCCGGCGGCCTCGATGTCCTCCGCGGGGGTGCCCAGGATCTCCAGGAGAGCGAGGACTTCTTCGCGCTCGACGCCGGGCTCGAAGAGCAGCTTCTCGATACCCAGGGTTTCCAGCAGCGCACCGAATTCCCGCAGCATCTCTCCGGTCGCGGGGATTTGCGTGTTGTCGAGCACGAATTCGTCGTCTGCGTAGGCGATCCGCAACGACTTCCTCTCCAGCAGGTCGTCGAGCTCCGCGTAGAGCTCCTCGATCGCTTGCCGCATCCGTGGGTGCTTGTCGGGGTACATCTGGCGGCATTGCCTTGCCGACTGCAGCCGGGCGGCCAGCTTCTGCAGGCGGTCTCGAACGTTCTCGCGCGACATCGGAGCTAGCCCTTCGCCCGCAGGCGCAGGGCGCCGGCGCCCGGGCGCAGGTCGGCGAACGCGCCAAGGTCGGGAGCCTTGCCGGGCGGCTCCCCGTCGAGGGCCTGCAGCGCCCAGGCGGCCGCCTCTTGGGCGGCGACCCGGCGGCCGCGGAACAGCCATGGGCGTCGGGCCAAACGTCTCAGCCGAGGCCGGCTCTTCTCGTCCTGCAAACGGCCGAGCGCGATCGCCGAAACCTTGATCAGATGGGTGGTCTGGCCCCAGAGATTGGCCGAGCCCAGCAGCTTGCGCAGGCGGGACTTGGCTTCCTCGTTACCGTGATAGCCGAGCCCGTGTATGGCCATGACGTAGGCGGTCGGGTCCGTGTCATCAAGCGCATCGAGGAGCAGCTCCGCCGCGTTCGGTCCCCCGAGCTTGATGGTCGAGGCGATCGCTTCCTGGCGCACGCGCTGGTCCGCGTGGTTGAACAGCGGCGCGAGATGCGCGGCCATCGCCGGCTCGCCCACCTCGCCCAGGACCATTGCCAGATTGCGCAACACGTACCAGCGGTCATCTCCGAAGCGCTCGACGACGATGTGACCGACGGCGTCCCCCAAGTCCGGAAGCAGCCTCAGCAGGCGCTGGCGGACCCTTCGCTCCTCCTCGACCGCGAGGATGTCGAGCAGCAGCGGCACCACGTGCGTACCGCGCATGCGGATGGTGTTCATGATGAGCTCGACTTCTTCGTGCGGGCGGCCGATCGAAGCGCTGACCAGGAAGTGCACGGTTTCGGCCGTGTACAGTCGCTCGACGACACCGGCGGCGATCTCCCGGCGGGTCTGCGAGCGGTCCTCGTCCTCGGCGACCTCGATCAGCTCCTTGAGAAGCTTGTGAACCGTGCGGAACTGGTGTTCCTGTACCAGTCGTTCCAGCGCGCTCTCGAGCTCCAGCGCCAATCGCTTGTAGTCGTCGTCGCCGATGTCGTGGTTCAGCAGGCGGCCCACCATCAGCGACTTGCGCAGCCCGATGAACGAAGGGCTCATCTCCGACAGCCGCGGCGTCACCTGCTCAATCGGCCAGGCGTTCTCGAGGCGGGCCGGCGTGAGCAGCTTCTGCAGGCCGGCATCGTACTCGGCCGTCAGAAATCGCCGCGGCGCCTCTCCGTTGAGGACCTCGACCAACCGCGGCCAGTTGGCGAGGAAGTCCGAGGATGCCTCCCCGCGCGCGACCTCGTCTTCCAGGGTCTTCTCGACGTTGTTGGCCATTTCCGGCCGCTCGGAGCGATTGCGGGTCAATCGTTCGAACAGGCCGTACAGCCTCGGGCTCGAGCGCTGCTGGGTTCGCAGCGCGTGGAGGATGAGGGTCTCGGCTTGTTCGGGCTCGAGGCCGCCGGCGATGTAGCTGCCGATGTCGATCGTCCTGCGATGGCTGGCCCCGGGCGGGCCGTCAAGGTATTCGCCGGCCTCGGCGACCGTCGACGGCTCGTCGCCCCCCAACTCGATCTCCATGGGGTCGGCGAGCAGCTCGACGAGCACCTCCGGGTCGAAATCATCGAACGCCTGGCGCACCGCGAGGACGAGGAAGTTGACGTGCTCCGCCGTCAGCGACGCGGAGATACTCCCCAGCCGGTCCATGGTGAAACGCATCACGTCGATGTTCTCGTAGCCGGTACGATCAGCCACGGCGTCGAGGTTCTTGGCCAGCCAGCTTATGAAGTCCTGCAGGCGGTCGACGCTGCGTACCAGGGCGTTCCAGTCGATGTTCTCGTCGACGTCGTCGTTGGCTTCGTGGTAGCCGCGGAGAATCGCTTCCCAGATATCCTCGGTTTCGGTCCCGTCTTCCTCGGCGAAAAGGCGCTCGAGCTCGAGGAACTCGGCCGCGATCCCCCCCATGCGTCGCTCGCGGAACACCCGCTCGATGCCGCCGAGCTCGTCGAGGCCGCGGGGGTCGGTGGCCAGGATCTCCGAGAGCGCCTGCAGCGACTCCGGCCGCAGCCGGCGGTCGAGATGAAGCCGCGCCAATCCGCGCCCGTGCATCCGGCGAGCCAAATCGCCGACAACCGGCGCTTCTGCGCCGAGCTCGTGCGCACCGATGCGGATCATGCCCGGCGTGATCTCGAGATGTAGCGCATCGAAGGACAGAAGTGGGGCGAACGAGCGGTACGAGCGCTCGATCGCTCCCTCGACCACCGGCGAGGTCGATGGGTACAGTTGTAGGGACTTCACGGCGAAGCCGAGGTCGCGCAGAGCGACCTCGAGGTTAGCCAGTGAACCGTCGGCTGCAGTTCTTGACACGGGCTGACCGGCTGTCACGACGAACGTTCCTGGTTGGCGGGGCTAACGGTTGAGCCCGCCCTATCCACCGCTCCATAGCCTAACTGTTTGCATGATCATTGCGAACCACAAACGTGCGTAGATGAGTTTTTGTGATCAGCAGCGATTTGCAGCGTGGCACAGCGGCAATTCGCCACCGTCAGCGGTGGTGCGGCCGAGCGCTTGTCAGGAACTGGCGATCAGCGCGTCAAGACGAACCAGACGACGTACAGCCAAGACAGCAGGCCGTCGATGATCGTCCAGAAGACGGAACTGTGCCGGGACCAGCCGATCACCATCGCCAGCGCACTCCCGAAACCCCAGAAACCGATTCCGGCCTTTGCCGAACGGCTTTCCTTCATGGTGTGTCCCCTTCCCGCTCCGGTACCCTTTTCGGGACGATAGCATCGTGCCCGTATCGAGAATCCGATGAACGCCTCCTCGACGCGCCATCCCGATCCCGGCGATTTTGTCAACTTCGCCCTCGAGAGGTTGGGTCGGAAGAAGACCCAGCGCATTCTCGAGCATTGCAAGGAGTGCCCGGAGTGCGCCGAGAAGCTCCTGGCTACGGTGCGCGAGCATCCGGCCGGCGCCCGAAAGATGCAACTCAGTGTGTGGAACTGGATCGCGATCGCCGTGCTCGTGCTGGCGATCATTGGCGTGTTCGCGGTGGTGTTCTGGATTCTGGGCGGCCTGCCGGGTACCGGTGTGCTCGATCCGGAAGCCGGCGTGTCCGAGACGATGACCCGCGTAATCCACACGGAGCAGCCCCGCGGATGGTTCGAGGACGCGTTCACGCACGCCCTCGTGTCCGCAGACGGCCGCCGGCTGCTCCGCATCGACAGTCTCGGAGTCCGGCTGTTGGACCTTGCCAGCGGACAGGACCGGCAAGAGGAACTGCTCCGCGATCTCGACACCGTGATGGGCGCACGCTTTGACGGGCGTGGTCGCATCGCCCGCTTCGGCAACCGTCGCCGCGACTTGGGGTGGTTTCTGGAGCAAGATGATGAGCTTCGGCCCATCTCCATTCCGCCGGACGCCGTTCCGGCGTGGGCCCCCGGCAACGACGAGATCGCCTGGACACGTCCCCCGAGCACGCTGCTGTCCCTCGGCGATCCCCCCGACCATCGCTCGTTTCCGGTAGAGGGGCGGATCTTGGCGCTGGGATGGTCGCCGCTCGGTGATGCGGCATACGCGCTGACGATGTCCGAGGACGGTTCCGGCACGTTGGCACGCGTCGGGCCCCTGTCTGGAGAGATACGTACGGTTCGCGCCGACCTCGACGCCTCGGCGCTGCCGAACGGACTGGCGGTGGCCGCCGACGGGAACACGGTGTTCGTGGCCCTGGCGTCGGCGCAGGCGCCTGATCCCGAGGCGCGGCACGACCCGGCCGCCGCTCGCGATATGGATATCTACGGCGTGGACACGCGGAGTGGAGCTCTGCGACGCATCTTCGCCGGCCCCGGCGATGATTTCTGGCCCTGGGTCGCCGGAGACTCGCTCTACTGGACCAGCAACCACTGGCAGGCGTCCGTGGTGCTCGTGCCGCTGCAGGAGCCCGGCGGTGACATCCCGCTGGCGGTAGCGGGTGCGTTGCTGGGCGAGCCCGATGCCCAGTTGCCCGCCTGGAGCCCCGATGGGCGCCTGCTGAGCTTCACCCGCGGTGGCTGGCGACTTGCGGACTGGGGATTGAACCTCGACGTGTACGCCGTTCCCGTCGACGAGCTCGGTGCGCGCGCCGGAGCCGTCGAGCGGATCATCGCGGGTTATCACGAAGACCGCACGCCGGCGTGGAGCTCCGACGGCCGCTGGTTGGCGTATCGGTCGCGTCGTTCGCCGGGCCCGGTCCCCTACTATGCGGGCCCTGGCGTCGTCGACGACATCTTCGTACGCCGGACGGAAGCGCCTGCCGCATCGGAGATGCGCTTGACCGACTTCGGGTGGGAGGTCGGCCGCCCCGATTGGTCGGCGGATGGAAGTCGCCTGACCTTCGACTCCTGGGATCGGGAAGGAGTGCCCAGGGTGTCACGCCCGTGGATCGTCGCGTTCGACGCACGTGCCGGTCAGGCGACAAGCATGGAACGGCTGCCGCTTCCGGACGGTGTTTCCGGCTCGGTCTCGGCCGTCTGGTCGCCGGTTGCGGACGAGCTTCTTCTCATCGAGCGTACGGATCCGCACACGCAGGTCCTTTGGGTCGCGGCCGCCGACGGATCTGCTGCTCGACGGGTAATCGAGTACGCCTCGAGCACCCGCAGCGGCGCCGACTGGACGCCTGACGGCATGAGCATCATCTACTCGGCGAGAGCCGAGGGGCGGATGCAGCTGTTTGCCGTCTCGCGGAACGGCGGCGAGCCGCAGCGCCTCTCCGCAGGAATCGCCGACCTGCTGCATCCGAGTGTTTCACCGGACGGTCGCTGGGTCGCGGCTACGCGGTTGGAGCAGCGGAAGGAAGTCCGCCGGCTCGCCCTGGATGCGATTCGTTAGCCGGGAGATGCAGCTTCCACCAGGCCCGCGCCTCGGTCACTGTCCAGGCCGAATCGAGCGCGCACGACGCAATGCGCTGGGCGAGCTCGGCGGCGCTCTGCGGTCTGTCGGCCGGATCCTTTTCCAAGCACGCCAGGATGACCTCTTCGAGGTCGTCCGGTATCGGTAGCTCCGAGCGCCTCGATGGCGCGATCGGGGGCGTGCGTACATGGTCGACGATCATCTGCATCGGATTGTCGCCGGCAAAGACGAGCTGCCCGGTGAGCAGCCAGTAGGTCACGCATCCGAGGGCGTAGATGTCCGCCCGATGGTCGACGCCGCCGATTCCCTTCGCCATCTCGGGAGCCATGTATCCGGGGGTCCCCGCGGTGAGCCCATCGGCGGTGAGGCGTGTGGCGTCGAGCTCACCCATGGAGCGCTTCACCAGGCCGAAGTCGAGCACCTTGATGAAGTCGACCGCGGTGCCGAGGCGACAGACGTAGATGTTCGCCGGCTTGATGTCCCGGTGAACCAGGCCGAGCGCGTGCGCTTCGTCGAGAGATTCACACATCTGCACCAGCCAGTGCGCTACTCGCCCCGCCGGCAGGGCTCCGAAACGGTCGACGAATGATTCCAGGTCGAGCCCATCGAGCAGCTCCATCACGTAATAGAAGGTGCCGTCGTCGGTGATGCCGAAGTCGTAGAGCTGCACGGTATGCGGGGAGCGCAGCGCCGCCGTGGCAGCCGCCTCCCGCTCGAATCGTTTGCGAACACCCGACACGGCGGCGCTCGACTCGAGGCTCTCGCGCCGTATCAGCTTGACCGCTGCGGGGCGCGCGAGCATTCGGTGCTGCGCCCGCCAAACCTCCCCCATGCCGCCCCCGCCTAGCTTTTCCACTAGACGGTAGCTGCCCATTTCGCGCGCCTCTCGGATGTCCCTGCCGAGTCCGTGGATAGTACGCGCGGTGACGAAGGCAATCGTTGCCGAAACGTAGCAGGCGATCATCATGCCGAGCCAGACGATTGCCGGGACCGCGGAGGTGGCGCCGAACGCGACCGACAGCAGCAAAACCAAGGGCGGCATGCTGGCGGCGCCGAGCGCAGCCAGCAGCGTCTTGCCCGGTGTGTTGGGAACGAGGGCGGGGAACATCAGGATCCACACGCACACCCATGAAATGCCGAACCACGGCTTCATGCCCGTGTCCACCATCGATAGCTGCCCGAAGAAGCTCACGTTCCAGAACTCCGCCATGGCGATGCCGAAGCTCGCCACCACGTGGTACACGAGGCCGAAGTCGAGCACGATGGAAGGATGAATCGACAGGAACCGCGTGGCCATGAAGATCGCAACGGACGCCGCGATCGAGAGGTTCGCAACGATGTGCTCGACCTGCCCCGGGTAGAAGGGCTGGTCGCGGCCGAGCAGTTGCAGAAGATGCCCGGAGTAGAAGGCCACCGCGAAGGTGAACGCGTACATGATGCTGACGAGGCCGAGTCGAGAGGAGGCCTGCACCAGAAGGTCGGTCGGTAGCTCGCTGCCGGCCGACCCGGCGGCAAAGGCGATGTTGGCTACCCGATCGTGGCCACGCATGAACTCTCCGGAGGGTGACGGCCCTCGCCGGAACGTCGGGCCAGAGTTGAACCCAGCTCACCGAAGGCCGGGCAAGCGGAGCGAACGCTGCTCGCCGAACGTCCGGCGTGCGGCGACGTTTCGTCGTCCACTTTAGTGCCGCGCCCGGGCAAATGCACGGAGCGCCGCGCGTGAGCGTGATTGTGTACTGCCGATGGAATAACCTGTGCTCGTTCGTCGTCGCCCCTGTGTCTGACAAATGCCGGAATTGACCGGTCCTCTGCCACAGAGCATCAGCGTCTCCATGTTGAAAACGCGTCACCTCGTTGCCTTGTTCATCCTGATGGCGATCGCCGGTTGCTCGGCCCACAATCCGTCCGTGACGTGGGACCCGCAGTTCGACTTCGCCGACGTTCGTACCTACGATTGGGCGCCGAAGGAGCCGGAGACCGGGGTGGAGATCGCCTACGAGGCCGTCGATCGGGCCGTCAAGAGGGTGGTCGACGCACACATGTCGCGAGCGGGCTTTACACGATCCAGCGACAACCCTTCCGTGAGGTTGAACTACTGGGTGGGTTCCGAGGAAGTCGCCCAGATCACCGACGCCGCCTACTACGGCCCTGGTTGGGGAGCCTATTGGGCCTACGGGTGGTACGGGCCCGACGGTGTGAACATCTCCCAGTACCAGCCGGGGAGCATCACCGTGGATGTCGTATCCACCGATCCGAGCATCGGGCTGATCTGGCGCGGCATTGCCGGCGCCGAGCTCGATCTACAAGGTTCGCCGCAACGCATCGAAGGGGCCGTCGAAGACGCCCTGAGCGACATCCTCGACGACTTTCCGCCGGAAGACGACGATTAAGCCCCCGGCTATTTGCTGACGTGCGGGTTGTCGCGCACCCAGAAACGCAGCGGCTCGTGCTGCCACTCCTCGGCAT
Organism: uncultured bacterium; assembly: GCA_965365185.1. Taxonomy (GTDB): domain Bacteria; phylum Acidobacteriota; class UBA890; order UBA890; family UBA890; genus CBDCGW01. The sequence continues at coordinate 13,176 of CBDUAS010000003.1, forward strand.
AGCCGATGCCGATGCGAGGTCCCGAGGCAACGCGTGACGCGGGTAGCGGGCGGCGTCGGACACGTTCGATGGTGACGGATTCCGAGACGGTCAGATCGGCGCCGTCGAGAGAACGGCTGATTGCCAGAGCCTGGCAGAGTTTGCCGGGGCCGGAGCAAAGGTCCGTCTCTCGCCGCGCACGGGGTCGCCGGCGGAACATGATGTCGATGCCGCCGTCGGGTTCCACGGCCCGCAACAGAACGGCAAGCGGCTCGCCCACCTGCCCCGTCACGACGTTGGCACAATGATGCATGCCGTACACGAAATACACGTAGAGGCTGCCGCCAACGCCCCACATCGATTCGTTGCGCGGCGTGCGTCGGTCTCCGTAGCTGTGCGCCGCCTTGTCCGGGGCACCCAGGTAGGCTTCGGTCTCAACGATGATTCCCGAGGTTCGACGTCCGTCCACGCGGGTCACCAGACGCTGGCCGAGAAGCGCACGGGCGATGGAGACCGCGTCACGCAGGTAGAACGATCGCGACATCCGCGCTCGTCGATTGGGCTCTGGGGCACGCTCCATGGCTGCGCGAGAGTATACTTGCGGTCATGACAAACGACGGTTTTCCCGAGTCCGAAACGCCCCCACTGCTTGCCGGTAAGAAGGGTCTCATTGTCGGCGTCGCCAACGACCGTTCCATCGCCTGGGGCGTGGCGCGCCGCGCCGCCGCGGCGGGCGCCGAGCTTGCCTTCAGCTACCAGGGCGAGGCGCTGTTCAAGCGCGTTCATCCGTTGGCTGAGTCCGTGGGCAGCAAGGCCCTCGTGCCCATGGACGTAACGGATGACGATCAGGTGCACGACGCCTTCGAGGCCGTCAGGGAGAGGCTCGGCGATCTCGACTTCCTGGTGCACTCCGTGGCCTGGGCACCCCGCGAGGATCTCAGCGGCCGCACCATCGACACCTCTCACCAGGGCTTCCTCAAGGCGATGGAAATCAGTGTCTACTCATTCCTGGACCTGGCGCGTGAATCCGAAGCGCTGATGGAGGACGGCGGAAGTATCCTGACGATGACGTACTACGGCGCCGAAAAGGTGGTGCCCAACTACAACATCATGGGCATTGCCAAGGCGGCGCTCGAGGCGAGCGTGCGCTACGTTGCCGTCGATCTCGGAGAAAAGAACATCCGCGTGAACGCCATATCCGCCGGGCCGATCCGGACGCTGGCGGCATCGGGGGTCACGGGAATGCGGGCCAAGTTGAGCGAGCTCGGCGAGCGGAATCCTCTGCGCCGCCCGGTGGATATCGACGACGTCGGCGCCGCCGGGCTGTATCTGCTTTCCGATCTGTCGAAAGGCGTCACCGGGGAGATCCACTACGTCGACGCCGGCTTCAACGTCACCGCGATGTAGGCGGCTTGCCTCACGGTTCCCGGATGCCCCGAGCTGAAGATTTCGAGTCGCCGAAATCGGCTCGCCAAAACGCCTGCCGTGGGGCACCATAAAGGGACATCGACGTAGCCGATTCAGCGGCTGCGTATCCCTTTCTCAGGGGCCTGCCGTTCGACATGCTGAACCTCCCATCGCCAATCGGGCGGACTTCGCCTGTCGCCGGCAGACCCGGCAGTGAGTCAGAGCCAGAGAGCTTTGTCCGTGTGAACCACCGCCGCACGCCCGACCATGCGGTGCGCGGCCCCGAGGAGGACCTCAATGTCATTTCTCGATGACATCATGGCCGACGTCAAGGCCAAGAACCCCGCCGAACCGGAGTTTCACCAGGCCGTATACGAGGTCGTCGAGTCTCTCGAGCTGGTGCTCGAGCGTCGTCCCGAGTACGTCAACGCGAGGATCGTCGAGCGCATTATCGAGCCCGAGCGCGTCATCATGTTCCGGGTCCCGTGGCTCGACGACGACGGCAACGTGCAGGTCAATCGTGGGTTCCGTATCGAGATGAACAGCGCCATCGGTCCCTACAAGGGCGGCCTGCGCTTCCACCCGTCGGTCAACCTCGGCATCCTCAAGTTCCTCGCCTTCGAGCAGGTATTCAAGAACTCGCTGACGACGCTGCCGATGGGCGGCGGCAAGGGCGGCTCCGACTTCGACCCCAAGGGCAAGAGCGACAACGAGGTCATGCGCTTTTGCCAGAGCTTCATGAGCGAGCTCTGCCGGCACATCGGCCCGAACACCGACGTTCCCGCCGGTGACATCGGCGTCGGCGGCCGTGAGATCGGCTTCCTTTTCGGGCAGTACAAGAAACTCCGCAACGAGTTCACCGGCGTGCTCACCGGCAAGGGCCTCAACTGGGGCGGCTCGTTGATTCGGCCGGAGGCCACGGGCTACGGCGCCGTGTACTTCGCCGCCGAGATGCTCGAAACGCGTGGGGAGACGCTCGAGGGCAAGACCTGCTTGGTGTCGGGTGGCGGCAACGTTGCGCAGTACACCACCGAGAAGATCCTCGATCTGGGTGGCAAGGTGGTGACCCTGTCCGACTCGGGCGGCTACATCTACGACGAGGAGGGCGTCGATCGCGACAAGCTTGCGTACGTCATGGACCTCAAGAACGTGCGCCGCGGCCGCATCAAGGAATACGCCGAGAAGTACCCGAACGCCGTATTCACGGAGTTCGACGCCAACCTCGACCACAACCCGCTGTGGGACAACAAGGCCGATTGTGCCTTCCCGAGCGCGACGCAGAACGAGATCAACGAGGTCGATGCCGCCAACCTGCTCAAGAACGGCGTCTACGTGGTCTCCGAGGGCGCCAACATGCCGACGGTCATCGAGGGCGTCAATCAGTTCATCGACGCCGGGATCCTGTACGGCCCGGGTAAGGCAGCCAACGCCGGCGGCGTCTCGGTGTCCGGCCTGGAGATGTCGCAGAACAGCCTACGTTACGGCTGGAGCCGCGAAGAGGTCGACGACAAGCTGCGTGGCATCATGAAGGCGATCCACAAGGCGTCGTTGGAGACGGCCGAGGAGTACGGAACGCCGGGCAACTACGTCAACGGTGCCAACATCGCCGGTTTCATCAAGGTGGCCGATTCGATGCTCGACCAAGGCGTGGTGTAACGGCGCCGCGCACCCCGCGGCAGCACGCCGCACAGTATCGAGACGGGGCGGCCTCCGGGCCGCCCCGTACTTTTTTTCTGCCAGCGGATACACTCAGCCGATGAGCAGCGCCGAGGGGCAGAAATACACGGGCAGCTTTCAGGACCTGATGCTGTGGCGCATCAACAAGGTCCTGCTGGTCTCGAGCCTCTACGATTCGTTCATGCTCTCGGAGGACCGGCTGGTGAACGAGCTGGTTCTCGGCGACTTCCTCGGCCTCGATCTCTACAACGTGCCCGATCTCACCCGTGTGTCCACCGGCGGCGAGGCCTTGCGGCTGGTACAGAACCTGGGTGGCTACGACGTCATCATCAGCGCCACGAACGTCGGCGACATGGATGCGGGCGAGCTCGCCCGGCGCGTGCACGACGCCGGACTCGATATCCCGGTGATCGTGCTCGCGTATCACCATCGAGAGCTGAACGACTTCATCGAGCACCACGACCTCACCCACATCGAACGAACGTTCCTGTTTCAGGGCGATATCCACATCCTGTTTGCCATCGTCAAGTACGTCGAGGACCGGATGAACGTGGCCCACGACGTCGACGTCATGGGTGTGCAGGCGATCATCATCATCGAAGACAACATCCGCTACTACTCTTCGTTCCTGCCATCGATCTACAACGAGGTCATGCAGCACACGCGCAGTCTGGTGCCTGAGGGAGTCAACCTGTCGCACAAGCTGCTGCGCATCAAAGCCCGGCCGAAGATCCTGCTGTGTGACACCTACGAGGAAGCCTGGAACTACTTCTGGACCTACCGGGAAAACGTGCTCGGCGTTGTCTCCGACGTGGAGTTCCCCAAGAAGGGGGAGCTTTGCGTTGACGCAGGCGTGCAGTTCGCCGCTAAGGTGCGCGAGCTGACGCCGGACGTTCCCGTTGTGCTGCAATCGGGGAAGCCCGAGAACGAGGCGTTGGCACGCAAGGCAGGCCGCACGTTCCTGCTCAAGGGGTCGCCGACCCTGCTTCGGGACCTGCGCAAGTTCATGCTGGCGAACTTCGGCTTCGGGGACTTCGTTTTCCGTTTGCCGGACGGCAAGGAGGTGGGCCGTGCCCACGACCTCAAGTCCCTCGAGCATGAGCTGCGCCGGGTGCCTGCGCGCAGTCTCGCTTTTCACGCCGAGCGTAATCACTTCTCGGTCTGGCTCAAGGCTCACACGGAGTTCGGCATCGCCCACCGGCTGCGGCCACGCAAGCTGTCGGACTTCGCCGGTGCGGAGGACCTGCGTGCCTATCTGATCGACGCCATCCGGACGCAGCGGGAGGAGCGGCGCCGTGCGGTGGTCGCCGACTTCGATCCCGAGCGTTTCAACCCGGAGCGTGGCTTCGCCCGCCTCGGCGATGGCTCCCTCGGCGGCAAGGCCCGCGGCCTCGCCTTCGCGAACCTGCTGGTGAACGAGCTCGATATCACCGACCAGTTTCCCGACGTGAACGTCGCGGTGCCGCCGTCCCTGGTGCTCGGAACCGACGTATTCGACGGCTTTCTGGACAGCAACGACCTGCGCGAGCTCGCCATCACGTCGAGCGACGATGAGGAGATCATCCAGCGATTTCTCGCAGCAGATCTGTCGTCGGAAATCCGCGATTCGCTACGGGCGTTTCTCGACCTCTGCAATTACCCGCTGGCCGTGCGCTCCTCGAGCCTGCTGGAGGACTCGCGATACCAGCCCTTCGCCGGGATCTACGAGACCCTGATGGTGCCGAACAACAGCGCCGACCTCGAGGTCCGCCTCGACGAGGTGGTGCGTGCCATCAAACGCATTTACGCCTCGACCTTCTCGCAGGGGGCGAAGCGGCACCTGCGCTCGACGTCGTATCGCCTCGAGGAGGAGAAGATGGGCGTCATTCTGCAGCGCATCGTGGGGGCGACGCACGAGGAACGTTTCTACCCGGAGATGGCCGGTGTTGCGTTGTCACAGAACTACTATCCGGTACCTCCCATCAAGGCGGAAGACGGGCTGGCGGCTGTGGCTTTGGGACTCGGCCCGGCGGTGGTCGAAGGGGAAGACTGCCTGCGGTTTTCGCCGCGGCACCCCGAACGCCTGGTGCAGATGTCCTCCGTCAAGGACGCGCTGGACAACTCCCAGCGCCAGTTCTATGCCCTCAATCTCGATTCCGATGGCGACGCTGTCAGCGCTGAGGTGCATGGCGATGAGGCGCAGCTCGGACGCTACGATCTGGCAGTAGCCGAGAGAGACGGCACCCTGGCGCCGGTGGGCTCGACCTACTCCCAGGAGAACGACGCGATCTATGACGGCATTGCCCGCCGCGGCGTGCGTCTGGTGAGCTTTGCACCCGTCCTGAAGTACGAGGTGTTCCCGCTCGCCGCGATCCTTGATCGCCTTCTCGAGGTCACCGTCGAGGCCGCCGGCGGTCACGTCGAGATCGAGTTCGCCGTCAACCTGTCCACCCCCGCCGGTCAGCCGGCGGAGTTCGGCTTCCTACAGCTCAGGCCGGTGGCGGCGTCGATCGGCCGCGGCCGCGTCAGGATTGGGGACGTCGACGAGGACGGCACGATTTGTCGCAGCTCCAGCGTTCTGGGCAACGGCGTCGTCGAAGGTCTTCGCGACCTGATTGTCGTCGATTACCATCGTTTCGAGCGCGGCCACTCGCGGGTCGTGGCACAGGAAGTGGCGCGGTACAACGCCCAGCTCGCCGACGAGGGAGTCGCTTACCTCCTGGTCGGAGTCGGGCGCTGGGGCTCTTCGGATCCGCTTCTCGGTATACCGGTGACGTGGGACCAAATCGCCGGCGCCCGGGTGATCGTCGAGGCCGGATTCCGCGACTTCAAGGTGCAACCGTCGCAGGGAACGCACTTCTTCCAGAACCTGGTGGCCAACAACATCGGTTACTTCACCGCCAACCCGGACACCGGGGACGGCTGGGTCGATTGGGATTGGATCGCGGCGCAGGAAGCGGTGAGCGAGAAAACCTACACGCGCCATCTGCGCTTCGCTGACCCGTTGCAGGTGAAGATGGACGGAAGTCGCAAGGAAGGCGTGGTTCTCAAGCCGCCCCCGCCGGACGTCTGAAGATGCCGCCGTGCGGCGACATCGCGCCTCGCCGTGGCCCTTCCTGGATTACCTCCGGCAGACGTCGAAGTGCGACATGAACCGTCGGATTTCGCTCTCGTCGGCTACCGTCGCCGTGAAGTCGGCCTCGTCCGCGGGTGTGTCGGGGTCCGGGTCCGGCGCGAACCAGATGCCCATGCGCACGCGCTCGGCGCCGGGGCATTCGAACATCACCATCGTGTTGAGTCCGTCACCGAGGTCACCGCGATCGCGGTCACCGATCTCTCCCCGGTAGGCTACCCAGCGCAGCGTGCGACTGTCTTCTTCGATCACACCGCGGCCGACGAATTCGCGCGCGTCGACGCGGATCGACGTCTGATCGAGGATCTGTGATTCGTTCGTCTCGCCGGCGAAGAAGTCGCGTAACTCCTGTTCCTGCTCGCCGACCGAGAGGGTCTTCACGTAGATGAACCCGCGCTCGCCGAAGCGCTCGATGCGCCCGTCATCGTCCGGCTCGGCGTCCGTGAGGACCACCGTCTCCATCAGAAACGGGATCGAGATCGCGATCATGGGGTTGTAGCCTTCGGGCAGCTCATCGGCGGCGAGCATCTCGAGAGCCGAGTCCGTGCGCGCCCGCGGGTCCTCCATGGTGCGCTGCATCTCCCGCACCTGGCTGACGCCCCACGCGCCGATGGCGACGATGGCGGCGACGACGAGCAGCACCGCCAGCAGGCAGCCGGCGCCGACGAAGATCCACGGAGAGGTGCCTCTCTTCTCTTCCATGGCGCGACTGTAGCCCGATTTCTTTGGCGAGTCACGGTGTACCGGCTCGCTTCGCCCCACCGCCGAGACGATCCGGTCAGCGGAACGGCCCGCGGCCCGGCTGTGTTATCTCGAAGCCCTCGCGATCCTTCGCCTGGCGAACCATGTCGCGCACGTCCCGAAGTAGCTGTCTGGCGTCGAAAACGATGCCGTCCTTGATGGTGTACCTTACGGAACCCACGCGGACGACCTCGTTGTCCATCGTCAGCTTCACGGCGCCGATGCCGTAGAGCACCTTGAGATTGGCGACGGGGTTCTCGTCGACGACAACGAAGTCCGCCATCTTGCCGACCTCCACCGTGCCGACCTGATCGGCGACGCCCAGGGCTTCGGCACCTTTCAGCGTGGCGGCACGGATGACCTCGAGCGGGTGGAATCCGGCCTCGCGCAGCAGCTCCATCTCGCGTACGAAAGAAAACCCGTACAGGTTGTACGAGTAGCCCGAGTCGGTGCCGACGGCGACGCGGCCGCCGCGGTTCTTGTACTCGTTGACGAACGTCATCCACAGGCGATAGTTGTTCTTCCAGGCGACCTCTTCCTCGGTGCCCCAATAGAACCAGTACGACGCGTGGGCCAGGCGATCGGGGGTGTAGAAGCGCCACAGCGACGGCAGCGTGTGCTCCTCGTGCCACTCGGCGCGTGCCCCGCGCATGAAATCGCGCGTCGTCTCGTACGCGTGGAAGGTGGGCACCAGGGTGAAGTCGAGGTCGAGCAGCTCGTTCATTACCGTGTTCCAGTGATCGGAGTACGGCGGCGCCGCCTGCTGCCAGAGACGACCGGCTTCCGAGAAGCGGTCCTGCTCGTTGTTGTAGTTGTAGTCGACCGGGTAGCTCTGCACTGCCCTGTCCGTGAACAGTGCTTCCGGCAGCCCGTACCAATGCTGCATCGAGGTCAACCCGAGGCGGGCGGAATCGAGCACGTTCAGCTGTGCGTGATGCATCGTGGTGTAGAGACCGCGCTTGTCGGCCTCGTCGAGGGCTGCCGCCATGAGGTCCGGCCGCAAGCCGAAGAACTTGATGCCGTGCGAGCCGATGTCCGCGATCTCGTTGACCCAGTTGCGGGCCTGTTGGGGGGTCGCGATCGGCTCGTCCCAGCCCTGGCCGAAAGAGGGTGACGGCAGCAGCCGGGGCGCCGTGATCTCGTTCGCGTCGGAGCGTCGCTTGTGCTCCAGCATCCAGCCGATGCCGTTACCGCTGCCGGGATCCGCGCTCGTGGTGATGCCGTGGGCCATCCACAGTTTGAGCACGTACTCGGCCGGGGTCCCCTGAGCACGTCCGCCGAGATGCCCGTGCAGGTCGACGAAACCGGGGAGCACGTAATGGCCTTCGAGCTCCAGCACTTCGTCCCCTTCGCGCACCGCAGGGCGGCCGGCCTCCTCGATGGGTGCACCGGGCGCTCCCACCGAGACGATGTTCACGATTCGGTTGCCTTCGACGACGATATCGACGGGCCCGAAGGGGGGCGCGCCGGTGCCGTCGATGAGGGTGGCCCCGCGGAGAATCAGGCGCGCGAACGGGCCCTCACCCTCGCTCCTTTCCGGAGCTGCTTGTATTTGCGGTGCGGTAGCGGCAAGCACCGCGGGGGCGATGACCAGGACGAGCATCATCACGCCCACGGCCGGGGCGATGCGAATTCGAGTCACGGGAGTCACTCCTTGTCGGTCATTGCGGCAACAATCGTGCTACGCCTGCTGCCGGTCCGTTTGCATCTCGCGATAAAGCCACGCTCGGGCAGTGGCCCAGTCACGCTTTACCGTGGCCGGCGAGATCTCCAGGGCCTCGGCGGTCTCGGCGATGCTGAGGCCCCCGAAAAAGAGGCACTCGACAACCTGACTTTGTCGTTGGCTGAGCGCTTCGAGCCTACCGAGCGCCTGGTCGAGGATGATGATCTCGTCCACCGCGTCGTCGGCGACGGCGCTGCCTTCGACCAGCGTTACGTCACGCTCACCGCCGCCGCGCTTGGCCGCCCTCTTCTGTTCCGCGTAGTTGATCAGCACCTGGCGCATCGCCTTCGAGGCAACGGCGAAGAAATGGCCACGGTTCTCGAAACGGGACGATTGACCGACCTTCAGATAGGCTTCGTGGATCAGCGCGGTCGTGTTCAGCGTCGGGTTGCCGTGCCAGCTACGCCTGCGGGCGCGGGCGATCTTTCGTAATCGCGGGTAAACCGAGAAGAAGACCTCGTCCATGGCCTGCGGATCGCCGCCGGCCGCAGCCACGAGCAAACGTGTGATTTCCTGCTCTTCGTCCATTGAGGCGCGCTGTGATGTGCTGTCCGTGCTCTTTACCCGAGGAGTCGCGCTTCACGATACA
>CBDUAS010000004.1:0-20616 GCA_965365185.1 uncultured bacterium
CCGACGATGAAACGGAAACGACGCCCGCCGTCGGCTTTGGCGTCGTGATACTTGGCGGTGATCGTGGCCAGGGCCTCGGCAAGCTCTGCGGCAAAGGCGGCCTGCTGCTGCGGATCGGCGAACCGTACCTCGGTCTCGAGCGTCAGGGTGGCCAGCTTCTTGCCGCCGTCGTCGGCCCTCCGTCGCAAGGTGGAAAGGTCGCGCAGCGTACGGGCGGCGGTGGCGGCCAGGTACTCGGACGAAAAGCGATCGCGCAGCGCCTGCGGATCGTCGCCCAGCTCGCCGAGCGCCTGCGGCGCGATCACGTAGGCGCGTGCGCTCGTTCGCAGCAGTTGTTCGACGAAGTTGCCCTTCCGCCGTTCCCCGGCCTTTTCGAGCAATCCTCGGTCGCGCAGCACCCGCACGTGGTGGCCGACCCGCTGTCGCGGCAACTCCAGTCGTCGGGCGACCTCGGCGGCGGAGCGCGGCTGGCGGAATTGCTCCAGCAGCCGGGTCCGCACCGGGTGCAGCATCGCGGCGGCGGTTTCGGCGGCGTCGAGGATCTGCAGGCGGGTTTGCATGATGCCGCAGCTTACTGAAGACAGGTAAATCTGTCAAGACAGCTTATTATGTCAAGCAGTGTGTCGACTCCTCGCCGACCTCATCCGTGCCGCCTACCGTTGTCAACGAACCTCCTTCGCGGACAGTCGCCGAACCGTCCCGGCGTCTTCCGACTTTCGCCCGCCTTCGCGCGTCTACAGAAGAGCAAGAGCGTCCGGAAACGGAAGAATGGACGCGCGGCGGGCTCAGACACCATTTACCGGAGGAGGACCGATGCCACAATCTCACCGTTTCGCCGTTTGTCGGGCCGCCCGTCGCAGGTCCACGGCATGGAGGATGGTTCTCGGACTCCCGCTCCTGACTCTTCCGGTTATCGGCGGCGCTTCGGTTGCGGCCGGCTCGCCGCAGGGCGGCGGGCTTCCGGAGCTCGAAATGGTCGCCGAATGGGGCTGCGAAGCCTGCACCGGACCGGATCTTTTCGGAGCGATCGAACAGGTGGCCGTTGCCGTCGACGGCACGGTCTTCGTCACCGACGCGTACGAGCCCGTGGTGCGCCGTTTCAGAGTGGGTAGCGAGCCGATCGCCTTCGGCCGCGAGGGCCGGGGACCGGGCGAGTTCGGCCTCGCCTGGAACATCGACGTCGTCGGCGAGTCGGTCATCGAGGTCATCGACGTCGAGTTGCGCCGCATCACCCGGCTCGATTTCGACGGCAACGAGCTGTCGACACGGCCGCTGCCTCGATTCCCGACAGCGGCCAGCTATTCGCGACAGCAGCGCGCTTGGTTCATGTCGGCGATGGACTTCAATACGCGTACGGCGAGAGCCATGCGGCTCGACGACGGCAGCGAGGATCTTGTCGTCGCGGCCGGCAATGACTTCCCGCTCGACGAAGACGGCAACGTCGCCCGTTTCTTTCCGATCGCGGCGCGTCCGGACGGCGGCGTAGCGGTTGGCGACGGCAACCTCGAGTATCGCGTGCGACTCTATGGACCTGATGGTGCTCCCAGCGGCGAGATCCACCGGCCCATCGAGCGCATCGCCAAGACTCCCGAGGAGCTCGACGCGGAGCGCACGCGCCGCCGGGCGAACACCTTGAGGGTCGAGGCCATGGACGGCGAGGCGGCCGGTGGCGCCTTGCCCGCGCCGCGCGTCGACCCACTCAAACGCCACTTTCACCTCAACAGCTTTCGCTACGACGACGACGGCCGCCTCTGGGTGCTCACCGGGCGCGGCGACGAATCGCGTTCGGTCTTCGATCTTTTCGACCCGAGCGGCGCCTTCCTGGGTGAGCTCGTCGTCCCTGGAGCCGTCACCCGGTTCGCGATCGGCGGATCATGGCTGGTGACCGCCGCGTTCAGCGACGCGTACTTCCCGGTCGTTCGTCTCTGGCGGATGAGAGAATAATCGTCGGCCGCTTCCGAAACGCTCCCGGCGGAATGTCGCCGACGTCGTCGGCCGCTGATCCGCAGCTCGCCCATGAAGCCACGAAAGATCGTCATCGGAGCCCTGCTGGTTGCCGTCGGCCTGCCGGCGGCGCTGATCCTGGTCGGCGCAGTGGCCATCTACTTTCTCGATGACAGCAGTGGTGTCATCGCCTCGTCGGGCGAGGAGCGGGCCTACCTGCTCCATGTTCCGGAAAGCTACGACCCCTCCACGCCCGCGGCGCTCGTCATCAGCTTGCACGGTGCGGCGGGTTGGCCGGCGCAGCAGCGTGACACCAGCAGGTGGAACCGGGTTGCCGATGAACACGGCTTCATCGTCGTGTATCCCGCGGGAACCGGCTTTCCGAAGGCCTGGCGCGCCTTCGCAGACGCCGACGTCGCGGCCGACGTCCGCTTCATCTCGGAGCTGATCGAGATGCTGGGGGCCGCGTACAACATCGACCCCGCGAGGATCTACGCGAACGGGTTGTCCAACGGCGGCGGCATGACATTCGCGCTGTCCTGCATGCTCGCCGATCGGATCGCCGCGGTAGGGATGGTGGCGGCCACCCAAACGCTGCCGTGGAGCTGGTGTCCGGAGCCGCTGCCGGTACCGGTGATCGCGTTTCACGGAACCGCGGATCCGATGGCTCCGTACGACGGCGGGTTGTCGGGCGGCTTTCTCTTCCGGCAGATCATCCCGGGGGTCGAGGATTGGATTGCGAGCTGGGCGCGGAGAAACGGATGCGGTCCCTTCTCCTTCGAATCGACACTCACAGGAGGCATCACCCGCCTCGAATACCAAGACTGCGAGGACGACGCCGACGTGGTGCTCTACACCGTCGAGGGCGGAGGCCATACCTGGCCGGGCGGCAAGCCGCCACCGGCATGGCTGACGGGGCCGACGAGCAACAGCATCGACGCAAGCGCTCGGATGTGGGCGTTCTTTCATGAGCACCCGCACCGGAGGTATTAGCGCCGGCGAGGGCTTGGGCGGCGGGGCCTGGCTTATCGTGCTGCCGATGCCGAGAGCGAGCCGTTCACCTGCACCGCGCTCGCCATGGCGACGGCCAACCGCTCGCGGGCGCGCTCGAGTCCCTGGCCCAGCAGCCGCGCCATCTCGCGGGCTTCCGCGAGATCGCCCTTCTCGATCGCCTCGCGTACGCCGGGCAGCGTCTTCACGCCATAACCCGTGTAGAAGCCGGGAGCGTAGAGCTGGTGCCGGAACCACGGCCGCCCCGGCAGCCCCTGCTCCGCGAGGAAGGCCATCTCCGTGGTCAGCAACAGGTTGTTGAGCTCGGCAATCCGGCCTCGGTCCACGTTCATGCCGTCGCGCGTTTCGGTCCCGGGTGAGACCCGATCCCAGAGCCCGAGGAGCCGGTCGATCTCGGCGTTGAGCGCCACGGCGGTGGCGCCGAATTGCCGGTTGACGCGCGCGACTCCGTCGAGCTCCGCTTCGAGGTCCATGGCGCGCTCCGCGGCCTCGGCGCGTAACTGCTCGATGTACTCGTCGATCGTCGCCGCAGTGGCGGAGAAGTCGAACGGTAAGACGTCAGCGTTCGCCAGTCGCAGCAGAAAGAACGCCGATACCTCGGCCAAGCGCTCCCCGTAGCCGAACGTCGGGTCGCCGAACTTTGTGTAGAACCAGTGGCTGTCGTAACGGCTGTGATAGATGCCGTTGCCCGAGCTGAAACCGAGATTGACCGACGGGATCCCCAGGTGGTCGAGAAAGACGGTGTAGTCGCTGCCCGACCCCAGCGCCGACAGGCGCACGTCGAGGATGCCGTCTTCGTCGTGGTCGACGCTGTTGCGGTCGTTGCTCCAGTGCTCGAAGACCGACTCCCGATCGTCGGGCATGCGCACCGAACGCGTCACCTCGGAGACGAACGGCTGCAGCGAGTGCACGCCGCCAGCGGAGAAGTTCCCGGCCGTGTACGACTCGCGGTTCAGGTAGGCGATCATGTTGCCTTGGAGCTGCCCGGCGAACTCCTCGCCGTACTCGACCGAGCCGATCAGGCCCCATTCCTCCGCATCCCAGCTCGCGATGGCGATCGACCGGTCGGGACGCTCGCCCCTCGCGGCCAGCTCGCCGATCATGCGCGCGGTCTCCAGCAGCGAGACGGCGCCGGAGATCGGGTCCCTGCCGCCGAAGGTCCAGGCGTCGCGATGGCCACCGGCCATGACGATCTGCTCGGGGTGATCGCTGCCGCGGACGACGCCGATGACGTTGACGATCGGCCGCACGCTCCAGTCGAACGCCAGCTTCATGTGCACCCGCGCCGGCCCCGGTCCGTGTCGGTAGGTGATCGGCAGGTCGCCGCGCCACTCCGGCGGCACGGTGTCGCCGCCCAGATTGCGCAGGATCGGCAGCGCGTCGCCGTAAGAGATCGGCAACACCGGGATCTTCTGCAGCGTCGGCACCTCGTCGAGCGGGATGCGTTCGACGCCGGGCTTGGAGGGCTCGAAGGGTGTCTGCGGATCGCCGGGATAGGTGGGCATGTCCATCACCGAGCCGCGTTGCACGCCCCACTCCGGGCGCCACTTGCCTTCCGGTAGCACGATGCCGGCGCCGTAACCGTCGTCGGCCGGATCGGAGTAGATCAAGCAACCGATGGCACCCCGCTCGGCCGCCAGCCGCGGCTTGATGCCGCGCCAGCTTCGGCCGTACTTGGCGATGACGATCTTGTCTTCGACGGAGATGCCGAGCTGGTCGAGCACTTCGTAGTCCGACGGGATGCCGTAGTTGACGAACACCACCTCGCCGGTGACGTCGCCGTCGGCCGAGTAGGCATTGAACGGCGGCAGCGCGTCGAGCGAGGAGCTGGGGTCGAGCACGTTGCCCTGTGCGTCGACGAGCGGCGGCTCCATGAGCCTGAGCTCGTAGCGCTCGGGCTCCAGCAGCGTGACCTCGCGCTCCAACGGGTAGGGCAGCAGCACCTCGTAGCGGTTCATGATGATCTCGTCGAAGCCGAACTCTCGCAGGCGCTCGGCCATGTACGCGGCAGTGCGCTCCTGCGCCTCGGTGCCGGCGTGATGCGCCTCGCCGGTCATCGCGGCGTGGTACTGCATCATGCGCTCGTTCATCGGCATGCCGAGAATCTGCCGCTCCCGCGCCCGCTGAGCGGCGCTGCCGGCGGAGGTGAATCCGAGCAGGCGGTCGTTGGCCTGCCCGAGCCCCGGGGTTGCGTCGCCGGCGACGAGGGCAACGGTAGTCAAGAGGATGATGGCCACCAATGGACGAGCTTTCATCGAGGTGCTCCGGGTCGAATCGCGGAAACGGTTATCTCATCGTCGGTCGGGATGCCGCGTTGCGCGTTGCGACAGCGGTTTCTTTCGGAACGACCCCAGGCACCATCAAGTTTCTTCTTTCTCGTCCTCGAAGTGCTCCGCGAACCAGTCGAACATCCGCTGCCAGTGGTCGACGAAGTCCTCGGCGCTGCTGGCGCGGCCGGCGCCGTGGCCTCCATGGGTGTAATTCACCCACACGACCTCTTTGTCCAGGCGGCGCAGCGCGTAGTACATCTCGCGCTGGTTGGTTGCCGGCACGTTCCAGTCGCCGTCGCCCGACAGCATCAGCAGCGGCGTGTCGATGCGGTCGGCGAACATCACTGCCGAGGTGTTGATGTACTTGTGCGGCTGCTCCCAAAGGGTGGCGCCGATGCGGTCCTGGCCGACCTCGGCGGCGGCGTAGTTGCGTGTGGTGATCTTCGGTGAATCACCCAGAAACGAGATGATGTTGACCTTGCCCGAGACGTTGGCCGCGGCGGCGAAACGATCGGTCTGTGTGATCAGCAGGTTGACGGCGTAGCCGCCATAGCTTTGCCCGTATACGCCGACCTTGTCGGGGTCCACGAGGCCGCGCTCGATCAACTTGTTGATGGCGTTGGGTACCGCCTTCAGCCACGCCTCGCCGGGATAGCCTTCTTCGAACTTCACCGACGGGCGGAAACCGAACCAGCCGTTGGCGGTGATCAGGTTCATGTTCTCGTTGTAGCCGTTGTTGAAGAACTCCTCGTAGATCTCCGCCACCAGCGGGTATGTCTGGCCCTCCTGGTAGCCGATCGGGTAGTAGAGGATGCCGTAAAGGGTGTTGCCGTCGACGTCGAGGTACTCGACCAGCTCGGTGCGCGCCAGCGCGACGTCGTCGAGCTGCGGGTTCGACCGGGTGAGCTGCCGCGCCGTGTCGCCTCCCGGTGAGGTGACGAAGATCTCGCTCGGGCGGTCGCCGTCGGACATGGTGTACACGATGGTGTTGCCGTCCTCGGAGATATTCCACGAGCCATACACATTGGCGTCGAGCATCAGCGCTTCCGTCTCGCCTGATTCGAGGTCCAGTCGCTTGAGCCCGCGGTGCCAGCGGTCGGTTTCGGCGTAGCTGAAGTAGATGTAGCGGCCGTCTTCACTCCAGGCCTGGACGCCGCGGTTCGGCCGCGTTTCTTCGTCCTCCTCGAGCTCGAGAACGTCGCGCAGCGTGTCGGACTGCAGATCGAGTAGGTGCCAGCCCTTTTCCGTGGTGAGCAGCATCTGGTCGCCGCTCGGGCTCCAGCGGCTGAGCGAAAAGCGCGGCTCGAGATCGCCGCGGTCCGGCTCTTCGGTGTCACCGGTGCCCGGCTCATCCGCGGGTTCGCGCACCTCCGCACCGCCCGGCTCGGCCCCCTCGCTCTCCTCTTCCTTCGGAGCGCGATGCGCGGCGGTCACGTCCACGGCCTCCTCCTCGCCGATACGCCGCACGAACACCGAACCCTCGTCGGGGTAGGCGAATGCGTCACGCGCTTCGGTCCATCGTGCGTTGATGCGCTCCTCGCCGGGCCCCATCAGGGACACCGGCTCGTCGCCGGCCAGATCGAGCATCAGCAGCTCGTAGTCGGTGCCGTCGCGGCGGGTATACGAGGTCTTCGTGCGCCTGGCGGTGGTGAAGGTGATGTAGGCGCCGTCCTCGGAGAACTCCGCGCCCTGCGGCGGTAGCTCGTCGAGGATCTCGCGGACGGAGCCGTCGGCGAGATTCACCAGCGCCGTGACCTGGCGGCTGGCGATGTTGCGTACCCGATCCCAGGCAAGGAAGTCATTGCGTGAGTCCTGCACGATGACCCGGGCCTCGGTGAGCGACAGAAAAGCCTCTCGTGCCTCCTCCGCCCAGCCGTCCGGGCGCAGGCCGAGCAGGATCGTGGCGCCGTCAGGCGAAAACACCAGTGGCGAGGACGACGAGATCTGCTTGTCGGTCTGCAGTTCCGGCATCGACCACGAGCCGCTGGCGACGTCGAACAGGTGTAGCTCGTAGCTGGCGTCGTGCGCCATGAAGTAGGCAAGCAGGCTGCCGTCGGGCGAGAACGTGAAGCCGCGGATCTGCGCCGGCTCCTCGTGCACCCAGGTCTGCTCGCCGCTGGCGGTATCGATTACCATCAGGCGCGTCGCAGCCGGCGAGATATACGTCGGGTCGCCATAACGCTGGTGGTCGATGTCGGTGCGATCGCGCCGCGTCTGCACGGTCACGGCGATCCGACTGCCGTCGTCGGTCATGGCCGCGATGCGCGCGTTGCGAACATCCAGGGCGATCTCCGGGGTCAGGGTGCGCATCTGCTGCGCGCCGACGGTCGTGGCGAACGCCGTCATGATGAAGAGAACGAGAAGGACGGTACGCCGGTATCTCATCGCGAGCTCCTTCGAAAAACGGACGCCCTGTGACGACGCTTGCGGTGGCTTCGTCGATCGGTGCGCAGGATTTCCGCTAGCGTGCCCCGCCGGGCGCCTCGACGCCAGCCCCGCAAGGGATCCGGTGGGCGCCGCTGGGCCGTTGATCCGATTGGTCGTTGCCACGTAGGCTAGCCCTGTTCGCCCCTTTCGACACGGACGAAAGCGCTGTGGTCGGAAAGACACTCGGTCACTACGAGGTCCGCGAGCCGCTGGGGTCGGGCGGCATGGGCGATGTTTACCGTGCACACGACACGAACTTGCATCGTGACGTCGCCATCAAGGTCCTGCCCGCGGATCTCGCGGACGACCCGCAACGCCTCGCTCGCCTGAAGCGTGAAGCCCATCTGCTGGCGGCGCTCAACCACCCCAACATCGCCACCATCCACGGCTTCGAGGAATCGGGCGGCACCAGCTTCCTGGTGCTGGAGTTGGTGAGGGGCGAGACGCTGGAGCAGCGGCTGGCCGCCGGACGGCTGCCCGTGAACGAAGCCCTCGCCGTTTGCGGCCAGATCGCCACGGCGATCGAGGCAGCCCACGAAGCCGGGATCATCCACCGCGACCTGAAGCCGGCGAACGTCTTGATCACGCCCGATGGGCGCGCCAAGGTCCTCGACTTCGGCGTGGCAAAGGCGGTCGAGCCGACGGACCTCGCCGCCGACCACCATCGAACTTCGAGTCCCGACGTCGGCTTGACCCGGACGGGCGTGATCCTCGGCACGGCTCCCTACATGAGCCCGGAGCAGTTGCGCGGTCGAGCCCTCGACGCGCGTGCCGACATCTGGGCGTTCGGCTGCGTTCTCTACGAAGCGCTCACGGGCACGCGAGCCTTCAACCGGGAGACCATCGCCGACACGCTGGCGGCGACACTGGAGGCCGAGCCGCCGTGGGACTTGTTGCCCGAGGAGACGCCGGTCCTCATACAGTCGCTGCTGCGTCGCTGCCTGCGCAAAGACGCTTCACGTCGCCTGCACGCCATCGCCGACGCCCGCACCGAAATCGAGCAGGCGATCGGCAAGGCGGGACAGGCTCCGGTGGGTCCGTCGAAGGAGGCCGAGCGCGTGCCCCTTTGGCAGCGGGCGCTTCCCTGGGGCGCCGCGCTGCTGATGGCAACGCTTGCCGTCGCGGCTCTCTACTCGGCGCGGGACCGCTCCGCGGATCGAGCCGTTCGGCGCTTCCAGGTGGCACCACCTCCGGGCGAGCGGCTCAGGTTCAGCGACGATCCGGGTACGGCGGTCTCACCCGACGGCTCGCATATCGCGTACATGACCGGCAGCGGGCTGTTCATCCAAGCGATCGACGAGACGGAGGCCCGCGTAATCCCGGGGACGGCGTCGGCCCACAGCCCGTTCTTCTCTCCGGACGGTGAGTGGGTGGGCTTTTTCGACGACGAAGATCGGACGTTGAAGAAGGCCCCCGTACCGGGGGGGCCGGTGCAGGTCGTGTGCGAGGCTCCGGGCGCCCACGCCGGCGCGAGCTGGGGACCCGACGAGATGATCGTGTTTTCGTCGGTCGGGTCGGGTTTGGGGCTGGCTTCGTCACCGGGAGATGCGCCGCAAAGTTTGACGACGGCAGACGCGGCGGCAGGGGAGCTCCGGCACGAGTATCCGGAAATCCTGCCCAATGGGGAGGGCGTCCTGTTCACGATCGAACGCGAGGATAGTCGCGCGATCGCCGTCTTGGACCTGGATACGCTGCGGTACGAAGCCATCATTCCCGCGGGTACCGGCGCCCATTACGCGCCGACAGGGCATGTCGTGTACGGGCAAGGTGGGTCGCTGATGGCCATCCCGTTCGACCAGGGGAACCTCGAGGTGACAGGTGCCCCGTTTCAGCTCCGCGAACGGGTCAAGATCACATCCGACGGGTCTCTCGAGATTTCTTTCTCGCGCGACGGAATGCTCGTCTTTGCGCCGCCCGTAGCATCGACCGGTTCGACCAAACTCGTCTGGGCGGATCGGGAGGGCGAGGTGACCCTGATCTTCGACAAGCAAGGAACGTTCAATGAAGCGCGCCTTTCTCCCGACGGTGGACACGTCGCCCTGCACGGAGACGATGACGTTCTTTGGGCCTACGACATCGATCGAGACGTGCTGTCGGTCGTGGTCTCGGAAGGGAAATCCGTCACCCCGACCTGGTCATCGGACGGAAGCTGGGTCTACTACTCGTCCCGTACAAACGCCGACTCCGACCTGTACCGGGCGCCGGTTGACCGCAGCGGCCCGGCGGAACCGGTCCTTTCGAGGGAGCGCGACCAGTACCTCCCGTCCGTCTCACCCGACGGTAGTGCTCTGTTGTATGCGGAGGTCGATGCCGCTACCGGGTTCGACATCTGGACTCGCTCCTTCGTCGGCGACGCGAATCCGGTGCCGATCGTGCAGACATCCGGCGCTGACCTGTGGCCGCAGTTCTCGCCCGACGGGGCCTGGTTTGCCTACGTCTCCGACGTTTCCGGTCTGCACGAGGTCTACGTGCGATCGTTCCCTGGTCCCGGGCGGCGGTGGCAGTTGTCGAACGGAGGAGGAAGCTCGCCTCGCTGGTCGCGCGACGGCCGAGCGCTTTTCTACAGTGCCGGCCCCCGAGTCATGCGCGTCGACATCGCGGGTGGCGCCGACGGCGGGCCGAGCGCAGCGAAGCTGGTGTTCGAGAACGACTCGCTGGCTCTCCAAGATGTTGCCCCAGACGGTCGGTTCCTGATGATCGAGCGCCCGAACGAGCCGCCGACGTACCTCAATGTCGTGCTCAACTGGTTCGAGGAGCTGCGGCGTGCGCCGGCGGACGGTTCTCGCTGATCAAGATCCGGCGGCGACGGAGAATCGTGCAACCACTGAGGACCCTGACCTCGTCTCAGGGGTAAGCGCGGTGGAATCCGCGAAGCACAGTGGGCGAGGAGTCCATCATGGAAGGCTTGATCGTTTTCTTGCTCGTGATCGTCGTTGTCGGGGGCTACCGGCTTGGAGACAGCGCCCTGCGGCAGAGGCGGATGCTGCGTCTCAAGGAGATGGCGCATCGGGAGCGGTTGGCGGCTCTCGAGCAGGGAGTTCCGGTAGCGGAGCTCCCCGACGAAGACCTGGAGGACGAGCTGATGAGCAGAGGAGAAGCAGCGATGGTTGAATCATCGGGTTCGCTGCGCAACGGCAAGGCGTTGCAGTGGGTCCGGGTGGCTGCCCTGGGGATCGGATTGCTCTCGGTGTTCTCCGGGATCGGTTGGTATGTCGGTATCGGCCTGGTTCCCGAAACAACGAACACGGCGGGAATCACGGAGCTGGCCAGCCTGGGTTTCATTCCGGTGTTGAGTGGCGTCGGGCTGCTCCTCTTTCACGCGTTGACGCGAAACACCGAGGTGTAAGCTCTCGAGGGAGCCCTGACGCTCGCGAGCACGTCACCTGGAGCTCGGATTGAGAAGCAACCTTGTCGTGGCGGGGAATGAGGCGGCTGCATCGCCTTTCGCCTTTCTCGGCACCCTCGTGCTGCCGCTGCAGATCCGGGCCGAGGACGAGGCCGTACCCGGGACCTCGGGCTGCCCGCGTTGGACAGATGCAGAGCTGGTGTCGCGCTTCAGAGACTCGGGCGACGATGATCTGTTCGAGGTGCTGGTCAGCCGGCACAAGGATCAGGTCTTCCGACTCGTGATCGCGATTCTCGGTCCCGGTTTCGAGGCCGATGCGGAGGACGTGTGCCAGGAGGTGTTTCTGCAGGTTTACCGCCGGTTGCCTGGTTTTCGCATGGAGAGCCGGTTCGGTACCTGGCTGTACAGCGTGGCGCGCAACCGGGCGATCGATCGCAAACGCAGGGCGCGCTTTCGGATACCGCACGTCAGCCCGGAAGACTCGTTGCTTCGCCACTCGGCCGATGCTGGCGACGAGGCTCGCGACATCGCCACCGAAGAAGCTCGCCGGTTGCTCGTCGTGCGCTGCATGAACGAGCTTTCCTATCAGCCCCGGGCGGCGCTTTATCTCCACTACTGGCTGGGTTGCTCGACGCGGGAGATCGCCGAATCCTTGGGAGTGCGGCCGGGCACAGTGAAGTCGTACTTGCACCGTGGCAGGCGGAGCCTGGAGCGGCGCCTGCGTCGCAGGGGGGTAACCGATGCCTTCTAGCGACCGCGACGCTTTCGAGATGGCGCTGGCGGCGTCGCTGGGCTCGCTGCCCAGGCCGCGCCTTACGCAGGACTTCGAGCAAAGGCTGCGTGCCCGCCGCGTTCGAACGGAGCCTGCCGCGGCTCGGCGGGTCCCGCAGGTGCCGACGCTGCCGGCTCGTACCCGCATGCTCTTGCGGCTGTATTTCATGATCGCGACCCTCGCCAGCCTGCTGATCGTCGCCGCGACGGAGCTGCCGACGTCGCTGTCGCCCATCGCCGGCGCGTCCATCCTCGTCACCCTGGCCTTCTCGCTCACCCCTCTGTGGATGATGCGCAAGGCCTGTCCGAGGTTCCTCGAGCTGATCCTGCGTACGGTGCGGTAAGGTTCGCCCAGACACCTCGGAATCCTCGAGCCGTACGGCTCGGGCGCAGTGGCTTTCCACATGGTGATGAGCAGGGTAGTGACCATCCGGTGGTTCGTGCTCTTGTTGCTTGCCGTCGTCCTCCTGTCAGGCGGATGCTCGGGCGGGTCCGTCGGCACGAACCCGGCCGCCGACGAGGTCACCGACTTCGCGGGGCGCGAGGGCCGCTTTACCCGCTCCGTGTTTGCGAGCGAGGCACGTGGTTGGGTGTACTTCAGCGTTTACCTGCCACCCGAGTGGGCGCCGGAGGGAACCGAGACGTACCCGTTGATCCTGTTTCTGCACGGGCAGGGCGGGGACGAGTATTCCTTCGCGCGGCATGTCAGCGCCGTTCAGGTGAGCCAATGGATCGAAAGCGGAGAGGTTCCTCCGTTCGTGCTCATCGCTCCTCGGGGATCGGATCAGAGGTCGCGGGTCCAGTGGTATCGCGGTGCCAATGAGCGCCTGCTCACGAGCGAGGAAGCCGGCGAGCTGAGGGCATACGCCCGGGAGTACTTCCGTGCCGGCGAGGCGCCGGGGACCGTTTCGGTTCACGGGCATTCGCGCGGAGCCACGGGGGCGCTCTTCATGGCCCTGAATCACTCCGACAAGTTCGCCTCCGCCGTGGCCAACGCCTTCGTCAGCGACTACGCGCTGGCGGATCGGCAGAGGGACGCTTACAGAAACCGGGAGCGTGTGCTGGAGAGCGGCATTCGCATCCGCATGGTGATCGGCACGCGCGACAGCTACGTGATCGACAGCAACCGGAAGGCCACGCCGGAGATGCACGCGTACCTCGACGAGCTCGGCATTCCGCACGAATACGAGGTGTTGCGAGGCGTGACGCATTCTCTCCGTTCCATCTGGAGTCGTAGAAGGCCGGACGGGCGCACGAACGGGCTGTATGAGCTCCAGTTCCACGCTCGGGCCTGGACGGCACGTAAAGAAAGCGACTCGTGAAGATGCGGCGGCGCGACTTTCTCGGCAGATCGCTCGCGGCAGCCGTCGCCAGGGCGATGGCCGCGATCGGTGCGCTGAGGCCCGGATGGGCGAGCGGATCGGGAGACGGGGCCGGCCACGCGAAAGGGAGCCCGCCCGCCGACGGAGCGCAACGCGGCGATTCCACGGCAACGATCATCCCGGTCGATCTGCGCTGCGAGTACCTGCGAACACCGCTGGGAGTCGACACCCGGATCCCACGGCTGAGCTGGCGACTCCAACCCGGCGTCGCCGATGCCCGCGGCCTGAGACAGTCTTCCTATCAAGTGCTGGTCGCCCGCGACGAGGCGAGCTTGGCCGCCGATCGCGGCGACCTGTGGGACAGCGGCAAGGTCGAATCGACCGAGCAGCTCCACGTCCCTTACGGGGGCAGGCCGCTGGCGAGTGCCGCGCGCTGCCACTGGAAGGTGCGCGCATGGGACGGCGACGATCAGCCGACGCCGTTCAGCGCCCCGACCTGGTGGGAGATGGGATTGCTGGGCACCGTGGACTGGTCGGGGGCCTGGATCGATGATGGCCGACTCCTGCCCGAGCGAGACGAGGACTACTACGCGGACGATCCCGCGCCGCTGTTTCGCAAGGCCTTCGTGGCTCGGGCAGGCGTACGCCGGGCCCGCCTCTACGCGGCGGGCCTCGGTTACTACGAGCTCCGCCTCAACGGCGAGAAGGTCTCCGACCATCTGCTGGATCCGGCCTGGACCAGCTACGGGAAGCGGGTCTTGTACACGACCCATGACGTGACGGCGCTGGTGCGTGATGGGGCGAACGCACTGGCCGCGATGCTGGGCAATGGCTGGTTCAACCCGTTGCCGCTGCGAATGTGGGGGCGCATCAACCTGCGCGATCACCTCGTTGTCGGCCGGCCCCGCCTCATCGCCCAGTTGAACATCGAGTACGAGGACGGAACGGCGCAGTCCGTCGTCACGGACGAAAGCTGGACGGTGAGCGGTGGCCCGCTCGTTCGCAACAGCGTCTACCTCGGTGAGGCGTACGATGCCCGCAACGAGCAGCCGGGCTGGGATCGGCCGGGCTTCGACGATGACGGCTGGGCCCATGCCAACCGGCCGACGGATGCTCAGGGTTCGGCTGGCCACCTCGGCCCGCTGCGCTCGCAGATGGTGCCTCCCATCCGCACGACGGCGACGCTGCGGCCCGTGCGTGTGACCGAGGTTCGGCCTGGTGTGTTCATCTTCGACATGGGTCAGAACTTCGCCGGTTGGGCGCGGCTCCGCGTTCAGGGGCCACGCGGCACGACGGTCACCATGAGGATGGGGGAGCTACTCCACCCCGACGGTACCCTCAACGTCATGACGGCAGTCGCCGGCCAGATCAAGGGCACCAACAGCGACGGCACGCCGCGCGGCGGCCCCGGCGCGCCCGACGTCGCCTTCCAGTCCAACGCGTACACGCTCCGCGGCGACGGCCTCGAGACGTACACGCCGCGATTCACGTTCCACAGCTTTCGCTACGTCGAGGTCACAGGCTACCCGGGCACACCGACGCTCGACACCATCGAGGGGCTACGTTTGAACACGGCGGTCGAGCCGGTCGGCTCGTTCGCCTGTTCTGACGATCTGCTCAACCGCATCCAGAAGATGGTCCAGTGGACCTTGCTGAGCAATCTGTTCAGCGTGCAGTCGGACTGCCCGGGGCGGGAGAAGTTCCAGTACGGCGGTGACATCGTTGCCACCAGCGAGATGGCAATCTTCAACTACGACATGGAGAGCCTCTACGCCAAGACCGTATTGGATCACCAAGACGCCGCGCGGGGCTCCGGGTGGTTCCCCGAGACCGCGCCGTACGTCGGCATTTCGGCGGCAAGCTACGAGGATGAGGCCGGCCCTGTCGGTTGGGGCCTGGCGCATCCGCTGCTGACCGCGCAGCTCCTGCAGTACTACGGCAACACGCGCGTCGTACAGGAGCAGTACGAGGCCGCGGCCCGATGGGTCGATCTACTGAACGAAAATGCCGACGGGCACGTTCTCGACCGCTGCATCAGCGACCATGAGAGCCTCGATCCCAAACCCGTTGCCCTCACCGCCACGGCCCACTTCTTTCAGTCGGCGAAGCTGACGGAACATCTGGCACGTGTTCTGGGGCGCGCACGGGAGGCCGACCGGCACGCGGCGCTGGCCCGGCGGATTCGCCAGGCGTTTATCGACCGCTTTCTGGAGCCCGGCACGGGGCGCTTCGATATCGGTACGCAGGCGTGCCAGGCGACCGCCCTGTACATGGGGCTCGTTCCGGACGACGAACGCGAGGCCGCGGTCGACGCGATGGTGGATCAGGTGCTCGTGGCGCACGGCGGCCACATCGCGGCCGGAATCTTCGGGACCAAGTACCTGCTCGACAGCCTCACCGCTCAGGGCCGCGCCGACGTGGCTTACGCGATGGTTGCCCAGGAGAGCTTTCCGGGATGGGGCCACATGCTGGCGAGCGGTGCCACGACCTTGTGGGAGACCTGGGAGTTCAGCGACAACACCTATTCGCACAACCACCCGATGTTCGGCTCGGTGGGCGAGTGGTTCTTCAAGGGCCTGGGCGGCATCAAGCCGCATCCGCAGGCGGTTGGGTTCGACCGCTTTCTCATCGAGCCGAACGTCGTCGGTAGCCTGACCTGGGCGCGGGTGCGCTACGAGTCCGTTCGCGGCCCGATCGTCAGCAACTGGCGAATCGACGGTGATCGCCTCCGCCTCGATGTGGAAGTACCGGTCAACAGCATTGCGATCGTGCGCCTGCCCACGCGGGACCCGTCGTCGGTCACGGAGAACGGGATTCCCGCGGCCGAGGCACCGGGTGTCACGCCGCTGGGTCCCGGGCCGGAGGCTGCCGCCCGGTTCGAGGTCGGTTCGGGTCGGTATGCGTTCGCCGCGGCGGCGCCGGAGGGAAGCCAACGGGATCCCTGAGCGGGTGTTGGGTCGCAACAGGGATTACGCGTCGCGCCGTTGACCTGACAGCACCTCAGGCAAGCTGGTCGAGCTCGAGCGCCATGCCGGCGAGCTGAACGCGCAGCTCTTCGCGTTGCTCTTTCAGGGAGCGCAACGTGTCGCCACGCAGAAAGACCTTGGCCTCGTCGTACAGCAGCCGCGCCAGGCGGCGCACCTCGCGCCCGTAGGTCAACGCCAGCGTGCCGGCGAAGGGCGCGAACAGTGCCCACGCGACAACGATGCGAGGGTCCACCCGGCCCCACAGGGCGCCGACGCAGGCGGCGTGCCACAAGGGGTAGATCAGGGCGCCGAACATCAGCTTGTGGGTGGCCACCGTCGTCCTGCCGGTTTCGCCCCACCATGCACCGAGGCGGCGCACCAGAACGAACGGCACGATGAAGTACAGCGTGCCGAGCAGGGCAAGAGGGAAGAGCACAGCGAGCTTGAGCAGTTTTCCCGCCAGCTTGAGGCTCAGCCGCGCGCCCGACAGCCTCAGGACGTCGGAATCGACCGGCAGCCCGGCGGCGTGAACCGCCCCGCGGTACGCCGCGATCTGCGCGGCGACGGCCTCCGCGCGCGGCCGGTCGTTGGCCCAGAACCAGTTGATGGCGTCGGCGATCCGCTTGCGCTGGTGCAGGGCCGAGGTGCGGCGACTTCGTGCCTCCGGGGGCCTGCCTGCAGCGCCGGGTCGAGCGGCGGCGGGCGTTGGCAACGCCGTGTCCGGAGCCAGTGCCTCGAGGTCGTCGAGCCAGGGCTGCCAGTCGGGGTTCTCCAGGTGGATCGCGACAGACTTCAAGCGGGCGTCGAGCTCGCTGGTCAACGCTCGGCGGGCGCGTGGCACGTTGCCTTCCTCGGCGGCGAGAAACTCGTCGGCGATCAGAGGCTCGGCAACGCGCACCAGAACCGCACTCCGAAACCGCTCCTTGCGCTCATAGGCGATGCCCATCGGGGCGATGCGAACACCGACCGTTCCCTCCTCGACCGCCTGCAGTGCCATGCGGGCGGCGCCCGTGCGCACCTGCCCGACGTGCAGCTCGTCGCTCGAGCGCCCCTCCGGGAAGATCCCCATGGCGTGGCCCTCGACGAGCACCCCGGTGCCCGTGGCAAGGCTCTCGATGTTGCGCCGCACCTGCTTCTGATCGTCCATGCCGCGAAACGCCGGCACCATGCCGACCGCGCGCATGATCGAACCCATCACAGGCACGTCGAACAAGAACGCCGCCGCCATGAAGCGCACCGGTCGGCGCGCCGCGATGCCGATGATGAGCGAGTCGACGAGCGAGTTGGCGTGATTGGCGCACAACACCACCGGCCCGCTCTGCGGTACCCGCTCGCCGTCGACCACCTCGATGGGGTGATAGAAGCGCCTTACGGCCCAGCGGGCGAAGGACCTTGCCGGACCCCGTCGTTCGGCCATGGCGGCAGGGTAGTGCATCGGGCGGGCCGATCACCAGCGAATTTGCGCTCGACGCGGCCGTTTGAGCGGGCCTTTCGAGGGAGCCTTGCGAGCGGCGGCGGATACGACGCCCCGATCGCGCTACCGTCCGCGACGCCCCCCACCGCGCCGGCGCACGCCGGCACCGGATGAGCGGTAACTCCGCTGCGATTGCACGCGCGCATTGCCCTGCGCGCGGGCGCGCGCGTCCTGGTTGAGGCGGTTGACGACGTCGCCGGTACCGGCGCGATTGTCGAAGCCCCCGGGACGCGCCGGCAAGGTCTCCGGCCGGGCGCCGGCGGCGCGGTCCCGCGCGGCGGCCCGATCGGAGGTTCCCGGACGCTCCGGCGCATCGACGGGGTTCCAGCCGCCGTTGTCGTACCTGCTCCAGCCGTTGCCGTCGTTCCGGTAGACGTTCCCGTCGCGCCCGACGTACGTGTTGTCCTCGCCGCGTGCCACCACGCCGCCGCGACCGCCGGACGTCTCGAAGCCCCGCAGCGTTCCCGAATCACCGCGGGCGCTGACCGTGCGCGCCCAGTCGTCGCCGCGGGTCACCACAGAGCTGCCCCAGCGTCCGTAAGGGCTGATCGATTGGCGCGTGCGGCCGTAGGCTCCGGTGCGTGGGTTGTACGCCTCGCCGATCATGCGGCCGCTGTACGGGCCCCATGCGGCTGCGCCGCGCGCGTACGTTCCGGTGCGCGGGTTGTACGAGGCGGAGCGGCCGTAGCCGCCGTAGGGGCCATAGGCCACCGCGCTGCGGCCGTAACGTCCAGTATAGGGGTTGTACCAAGCGCCCACGCCGTAGGTGTACGGGCGCCAGTAGTAGTACGGATAGCGCGGGCCCCAGTAGTAGTAAGGGGGCCAGTGCCAGCCGACCCCGAAGTACACCGAGCCGTAGCCCCAGTACACGCCCCAGTAACCGGGCGTGACCGAGAAGGTCACCGTCGTGGTGCTGGATTCCTTCACCTCGCAGTACGTCGTGTTGTGAACCGGCGAGTCCGCCGGGATCGAGTAAATCTCCGCCGGGATGGAATCGGCCACCTGCCAGGGGCCGGCGGCGGCGGGACCGACGAACCACACGCCCTCGAAGTTCACGTAGTACTCGTCATCGGCAAACTTGATGACGTCGAAGGCCGTGTTGACGCCGTACGACAGATCGGTGCCCTCGATGGGCTCGAACTGCGGCTCACCGGCGTAGGACACCTCAACGGTAGCCTCGTCCCTGTTGACCACCGCGGTCTCGGGGATCTGCGACAGGATGAGCGCCTCCTGCGCCTGCGGCGTGCCGGGCACGCTGTAGAGGATCTCGCCGCGCTCGTGGTCCGGCGGGATGGAGGCGAAATCGGCCGGTAGGTCGCGGCTGGCGAAGCTCCACGGCCCTTCGAGCGATGCCGCACGAAACCAGCGGCCGGCCACGAGGTAGTAGTAGTTGCCGTCGCCGCCGTGCACGTACAGGTCGCTTTCGGTGTTGGTTACGTAGGAGATCTGCGTGCCGGGAATGCGGGCGAGCTGCGGCTCGCCCGCGAGAAGGATGAGCTCGGCCGGGGCCGTGCTGACCAACACGGTGGGTCGTGCGCCCTCGACGGCCTGCGGCGGCAGCGCCTCGCGCACCTCGCTCCAGTTCTCCGTGTCGGGTAGCTCGAAGAAGACGTCGGGCACCCGACCCGCTCCCTGCCAGGGGCCATCGAAGTCGCTGGCAACGAGCCAGGCATCTTCGTTGCGCAAGTACCACGGTCCCGATTCCCCCTCGCGAAACAGGTCCCAGTTGGTGTTGACGGCGAACCGCAGCTCCAGCTCGTCGTTGATCGGGCTCATGATGGGCTCGCCGTCGAGCAGCACGAGCACAGCCGGGGTGGTCGAGACGAGGATCACCGGCGGATCGGTGTTCAGATTGAGCTCGGCCGGCCGCGTGTCGATACGCTCGAAGTAGGCCAGCACGCGATCGAGCGACAGCTCTTTCGTCATCTCGCCGGCCATCGACTGCGCCGCTTCGATCATGCGCGTCGTGCGCACCTCGTCGAGGGCCGGGAAGTTGGCCTCGACGATCTGGAAGTCGTAGGCCGCGACGGTCCGGGTCTCGAGGTTGGTCTCGGTCGCGGCGGTGAAATGCAGCGCCCCGATGACGGGCTCCGGCGCGCGCGGGCGGGTGGTCGATACGGCCACCCAGCCATCGAACAGCGCCTGGTCCGTCCACGCGTTGATCTGCGGTTGATAGACCGTCCAGCGGGTGCCGTCGGCGCTTGCCATCTCGCGCGGCCAGCCGGGTTCTTCGGCGATTGCGCCCTGTTGCCGCGACACAGCCGGCGACGGAGTTGCCGTCGCCAGCGCGACGATCAGCAGACTGAAAGCGATACGTAGAGGTCTCATGGAGTTTTCAACTCGCGATCGGGCCCCGCTCGAAGCTCGGCGTCAGGAAGGATTGAACATGCACAGTGTAGCTGCCGCGACGGCGCCCGAGGCACCTGCGCAGGAAGTGTTTCCTTTTGGTGTGCTGCCTGCCTCGAAGTCGGGAACATGAAGTCGAGCTGGACGCGCACCTGACGGCCGGCCGCCCCGACGGCGTCCTGAAAGCGGTCCGAGCGATGGGCAGACGCGTCCCCGGCTCCAAGGTGACCGGGATACTCGCGGATTGACAGCGTCCGAGCTCAGCGGCCCTCGCCCCTGCCCCTCGCCGCGCTTACGGGCTTCGACGGAAACGGACCCGGGACAATCTCGCTTGCGCAGGACGTGAATATTCCCGTAGCCGCCCACAACCTGACCTTCGACTATCGCGCAGGTTGGGATCTGCTGAGCTTCTGCGGCGGATGCACGGGCGACCGGACGTTCGCAGTAGACATCGAGCCACCCGGTGGTGGCGCGGCGCTCAGACCAGCCTCATCCTGACCGCGCCGGCGGGGAACTTCACCGGTGATACCGGGCCCCTGACGGGCTCCGTCGATGTCAGCGGCATTGCCGGAACAGCGGTCAGGATCAGCTTCGAATGGTTCGTGCCCGAGTATTTCACCGGCCCGGCCTTCTTCCAGCTCGACAATGTTCACCGCGGGCGGCGCCCCGGTCATGCTGCCGGCCTCGCCGTACTCCGGCTTCGACGTTGCCGCCGACCTGGAGCTGCGGTAGCGGCGGG
>CBDUAS010000005.1:0-19777 GCA_965365185.1 uncultured bacterium
GACCACCGAGATCTACACTCTTTCCCTACACGACGCTCTTCCGATCTCGTCGCTGCGGGCTCTCGTACGTGTAGAGGACGCGCTCGGTATTGGTGCAGCCGAATTCCTGCAGCTTCTCCTCGATCCAATCGACGGCGTCTCGGTTGCGTTGCGTGCCCTGGCGACGGTCGCCGAATTGCGTCAGTCCCGCGAGGGTGTCCTTGTAGTTGTCGAGCGTCAGACGAGACACCAGCACACGCACGGGATCGTCGCCCCCCGCCTGCGTGAGGATAGGCGTGGACCAACCGTTGGCGCCGGTGATCAAGAGCACGACGATGGAGGCGACGGCGTAGCGGAAGTTCATTCGGGTCTCCGAGCGACGAGGAACGGCGAGGTTCGAGACGATACCGGGAGCCGTCGACGACGACAACAGGTCGCAGCAATGCGCCGCTGCGGGTCTCTCAGACGTCGAGCTCCAGAACCCTCGCGGATACACCGTCGTTGCCCAGGTGCAGGTGGGCCACCGAAACCGGCAGCGAGAATCGTCTCGGTCCGGCGCTTCCGGGATTCAAGAAGACGACGCCGTCGCGTTTCTCGACGCTGGGCCGGTGCGAATGTCCGTAGACAACCGCGGCGAAGCCTGCGGCGGCGGCGTCGACGTCGAGCTGTCCCAAGTCGTGGATCATGTAGATGTCGTGCGCGTCCATCGAAACCACCTCGGTGACCGGAAGCGTCTGCGCCCACGGGCCGTGATCGCAGTTGCCGCGCACCACACGTACGGGGGCGAGCTCGCGGAGCTGTGTGATGATCTTGCTCGGCCCGATATCGCCGGCGTGCAGGATCAGATCGGCGCCCCTGAGGGCGTCGACTGCTGCATCGCGCAGCAGGCCGTGTGTGTCGGAGATCACGCCGATCACCTGCGAGGTCCCCCCTCTGCCCCGGTCAATCGTCAAGGGCGGCGCGGGCCAGCAGGGCCCAGGCACCGAGGAACGCCACCCCGCCGAAAGGCGTAACGGCGCCCAACCAGCGAGCGCCGGTGATTGCCATGGCGTAGAGGCTGCCGGAGAACAGAACGATACCGGTGAGCATGAGGGAGGCGGACCATCGCAGCCGGGTCAGCGAGGCGTCCCTGCGGGCGGCGGCGTCGTCGGCGGAAGCACCGGCTCGTCGTCGGTGCAGTGCCAGAAGCCCGACCCCGATCATGCCTAGCGAGTGATAGAAGTGGTATCGGGCTCCCGTCTCGTAGTTGGCAAGCATGTCCGTCGACAAACGCTGTTCGAGGGCGTGTGCGCCGAAGGCACCGACCGCCACCGCGACCCCGGCGCTCACGGCACCGATGGCGATGATTCGATGGGCTAACCGACTCATGCGGGCGAGGTCCTGCGAACAAGCCGCGGCGATGTCAGCGGCCCCGGAGGGGGTGGATAGAGGCTTTTTCGTTTCATCAGCGCGAGAGGTCTGCACCGCGCCGCACGCGGTTTCCGGCGACCCAGACCGATTCGATCGTTCGTGTGTTGGCAATGCTCTCGAGCGGGTCTCGAGCGGTGACGACGAAGTCCGCCGCCTTGCCTGCCTCGAGAGTGCCGATGTCGTCGCGTCCGATGCAGCGAGCAGCGTCGCCTGTCGACGCCACGAGAACCTGCATGGGCGACAGGCCCGCTTCGGCCATGAGCTGCAGCTCGAGGTGTTCGAAATACCCCTGGAACCTCCCGGGAGGCCCCGAGTCCGTGCCCATGGCAACGGTGGCTCCTGCGTCGGAGATCGCCTTCAGGTTGAGCATCGCCACCTGCAGCGCCTGCTTGTAGGCATCCGGTCCGGGACCGCGATAGCGTTCCTGCGTTTCTGGATCCTCCAGCTCCGCGATCACCTCGAGATCCGCTTCGGCGAGAAAGAACGGGTCATCGAAGAAGTCGGGCCGCTCCGCGTAGACGTACGTCGAAAGCTCGCGTGTCAGGGTCGGGCAGTAACAAACATCATTGTCGATGAGCATCTCGACCAACTCATCGTCCACGGCCTGGTCGCGGACGCTGTGGGCGATGAAGTCGGCGCCTGATTCCAGCAGGCTCTTCGCGTCGGCCAGGTAGAACAGGTGGCTGGCGAGCGGCAGGCCGTTAGCGTGTGCCGCCTCGATGACCGCGCTGTAGACCTGCGGCGACATCTTGGTCGTCGACCCGAGGTTGTCGTCGACCCGGATCTTGATGAAGTCGGGACGCATCGCGGCGATGTCCGCGACGTGTGCCGCTGCCTCCGCCGGTGTCTCGGCGGTCACCACGGGGCCGGAAAACATCAGCCGGGCGCGAGCCAGGTCCGGCGACGACTCCTCGGCGCGCACCGCAGCGGCGATTGCTTCGCCGCCGCCGAGGCTGTTGACCGTCGTGATGCCGTAGCGGGCGTACAGGGCAAGGTGCCCCAGGACGTTTGCCCGCGAGTAGTGCCCGGCTTCCAGTCCTACGGTGTCCCCGACGTGGCCATGGGTGTTGATCAGCCCGGGAAAGACCGTGCCGCCTTCCAGCTCCACACGCTCGGCGCCCGGCGGGACACTGATCTGCCCACGCCGGCCGACGGCCTCGATGCGGCCGTCGCGAACCAGCAGGACGGCGTCGTCGATCGGTTCAGCGCCGGTGCCGTCGATCAGCCGAGCGCCGAGGAAAGCGGTGAGACCCTCGCCTGCGGCAGGCGGTTCGGCGGGTTGCTGCTCGGCGCCCGCGCAAGCCGTCGCCAGCAGACCGGCGAACGCCAGCACTCCTGCTCTCCGACTCATGACGGAACGCTATCGCAATCCCCGACGCGGGTCACCTCGCCGGAAGTGCTGCGTACTTGCGAGGTGGGGCGTGATCGCGTCGTCGACGGCATCAGGACGATCCGATGCGCGCGTCCCGGCGCCGGCGTTCGCGCAGCGCACTGCCGTAGCGTCTCCAGATGCTCCAGAGGTCGATCGGTGCACGGACAAAATCGTTCGTCTGCAGCTTCGAGCCCGGCACGTTGATCCACTGCTGCAACGGCACCTCTACGATTGCACGGTTGAAATCGACGCCTGCATCGCGATGGATCAGCCAACGGGCGAGTATCTCCACATCGAAGGCCCAGCGGGACAGGAATCGCTCCGTGAAGACCCGGCTGAGGACCGGGTTGACGCGGAAGAGCTTTGCCCCGCACTGCGTGTCGTACACCGGAATGCCGAGGATTCGGGAGGCGGCGGTGGCCGCGACGCGTCCGAGGTAGTGACGCAACTCGGAGCGCTCGAT
The DNA here is from genome assembly GCA_965365185.1 of uncultured bacterium. Lineage (GTDB taxonomy): Bacteria > Acidobacteriota > UBA890 > UBA890 > UBA890 > CBDCGW01. The sequence goes on from CBDUAS010000005.1 coordinate 3,225, forward strand.
GTGTCTGCCCAGCAACTTGACGCGCGAGCCCATGACGATCTGCAGGTCGGGGCTGGCTTGCATGAGGGCGCGAAACTCGTCGATATCAGCCAGCGGGGTGGCGAGGTCGGCGTCCCAGAATCCGACCAACCGCCGGCCACCGGTCATCGCGCTGACGACGCCGCGGCGAACGGCTTCTGCCTTACCGCTGTTCCGGGCCAGCGACAGGCAATCGATTCGACCGGGTTCCTGTCGCATCGCCGCGGCGATGAGCGCGCCCGTTTCGTCCGTGCTGCCGTCGTCGACGAAGACGAATTGAAGCCATCGCCGGCTGGCAACGAATTCGAGGAACGAGTCGAGGTCGAGCCTTTCCGCCTCGTTGTAGCAGGGAACGACGATGGCGGTCGCCCAGGTGCGATCTGCGGGGCTCTGCTCGTGCATTCATGGACGCTCGGGCCGCGGCGGCGTGTGCCACCCGTTGCAAGACCTTACCTCACGGCGTGCCGCGTGCGCCCGAGCGCCCCATGGCGTAGCTTCCGAGGACCTTCAGGAAGCTGGTGTGTGACTCGAGTGCCTCGACTGCAGCCCGGGCAGCGGGCTCGGCGACATTGCCCTCGAAATCGAGATAGAAGAGATACTCGAATGGGGCGTCCCTCAGGGGGCGGGACTCGAGCTTGGTGAGGTTCAGGTCGTGGTCCGCCAGCACGTTCAAGCACTTCGCCAGGGCCGCCTTCTGGTGGAGCGTGGAGAGAACGAGAGAGGTCTTGCAGGGAGTGCCGGGCGGGCACGGCTCGGGTTCGCGGGCGATGACCAGGAACCGGGTGTAGTTCTCCGTCTGGTTCGCGACCCTGCTGCGGAGCACCTCGAGACCATGGCGTCGTGCCGCTTCGCGGCTGGCGATGGCTGCCTGGGTCGGGTCTCCGTCGCGCACAACCTTGGCAACCGCCATCGCGGTATCGGTGTAAGACTCGATCTGGCAATCGTGCAGCGAGGCGAGAAACTCGCTGCATTGGGCCAACGCTTGGGGATGGGAGGCGACGCGACGGAGCTGGGCGATGGGAATGGGCGCCAGGGCGACCAGGCAATGTTCGACGCGGAATACTTCCTCTCCTACGGCCGCCACATCGGCGTGCGCCAAAACGTCGTAGGCTTCGTTGATCGAACCGGCAGTCGTGTTTTCGACCGGCAGCATTGCGTAGTCCAGCTTGCCTCTCATCACGGCGTCGGCGAGCTCACGGAACGTCCGGAAGCCGCGGCAGTCGAGCGTCTCGGGCCTTTCCGCAAAATGCTGGAAGGCCGCCAGATGGCTGTAGGCACCGGCGCCCCCCTGGAACCCCACGCGCAACTTCGTTCCACTGGCCTCGACGTCGTGCCCGGCGCTCCGCGCCTGCGACTCCACGGAGTGCTGGATGATTTCGCCGAACAACGCCGCGACGTATGCGGGCTCGAGTCCGACGCGCCGGGCGTGGCGCTCGACGCGAGCAAGGACGTCATGCTCCCGCAACTCGTCGCGCCGGAGAGCCTGCTCTTCGGTCTTCGCGGCGATGATCTCGGCGATCAGGTCGTGGCGCGCGGCCAGCGCCTCAACGATGCGGCGGTCGGCCGCGTCCAGCGCCGCGCGTATTTCTTCGAGGGTCTTGCTCATCCTCTTTCTGTGGACTGCGGGTTCATCCGCGCCCGTGTGGCGCCGTGAAGTCGAGGTCCGGCCCCAGGGGAACGATGCCCGAGGGGTTCAACGAGCCATGGGTGATGTAATAGTGCCGCTTGATGTGATCCATGTTCACGGTATCGGCGATGTGCGGCATCTGGTAGAGCTCGCGCAGATATCCGAAGAGGTTCGGATAGTCGGCTATCCGCCGCTTGTTGCACTTGAAGTGGCCGAAGTACACGGCATCGAAGCGCACCAGGGTGGTGAACAGGCGCCAATCGGCCTCCGTGAGCACCTCGCCGAGCAGGTAGCGGTTCTCGTCGAGCCGCTTGTCGAGCGCGTCGAGGGTCTCGAACAACGGGTGAAACGATGCCTCGTAGGCCGCCTGTGAACGAGCGAAGCCGCACTTGTACACGCCATTGTTCACGTTTTCGTAGATCAGGTCGTTGAGGCTGTCGATCTCGGCGCGCAGGTCCCGAGGGTAGAGATCGACCTGCGCATCGCCCCACTCGTCGAACTCCGAGTTGAGCATGCGAATGATCTCGGCTGACTCGTTGTTGACGATGCGCGAAGTCTGCCTGTCCCACAACACGGGCACGGTGACGCGCGAGTCGTACGAGGGATCGGTGGCCAGATAGGCCTCCGAAAGGTACCGGAAGCCGCGAATCGGGTCGGGATCGTCAGCGGAAAAGCACCAGCCGCGGCGGTCGCGTATGGGGTCGACGACACTCATGCCGACGACGTCCTCGAGAGCCTTGAGCTTGCGGACGATGATGGTTCGGTGCGCCCACGGGCAGGCATAGGAGACGTAGAGGTGATAGCGGCCCGGTTCGGAGCGGAATCCGGACGAGCCGTCGGCGGTCACTTGCTCGCGAAAGACGAACGTGCCGCTATCGTCGGTGCTATGGCGTGATTGGATGGTGTCTTCGAGGGACATCTGATCTGGTTCCGTTGGGTTGCTGTTTCAGTCGGCCGCGCCTCGGACGCCCGTTTCCGGCGCCGCGGAACGCGCCAGGCGGAGAGCCGCGCGGATCACCGCCTTCAGCGGACGCGGGATGCCGGGCGAATCCTCCTCGCTGATTTGCTCCACTACGGTCAGCGCCAGGTAGGGCTTGGACGAGTTGCGAATGGCCTGCTCGATCACCCGCGAGGTGTTCTTGCGGCTTTTCTTGCCGGCGGTCCGGGTCACGTACGATCGACCGCGGGCGATGCTGTGGTAGACGTACGCATAACCACTATCCCACAGGCAGTGCTCGATGTCCGGTTGCGGAAGCAACGTGATGCGGTCGGTCTCCGCTCTTCCTCCGAGGTGCCTCCGGGCCGCATCGATGAACCCTCTACCGGCAACGTCCCCATCCGCCACCAGATGCCATTCGATACCTAGATCGTTGGCCAGCTTCACCAGCGGCTCCACACCCGATTGGGCGAACTCGACGCAGCGGATCCCTTCGCTGGCGAAGTCACAGTCCATCAATCGCGCCAGCTCGGGTAGCAACCACATTTCGGTTTCGCCTTCGACCAGCAGCCAGGCGCGAGCAAACAAGGCGTCGTCACGCTTGAGACGCACGTGGTGGGTGACCTTGCGCATCTCGTCGAGCGCCAGGGTCTCCTGGCCGAGCCGGTAGACGTCGGTATGTGCGGTACGTCGCACCAGGCGGCGCAACATGCCCAACCGGGCGGCGGCGAGCAGCTCGCCCGAGTTGGTCGTCACCAACTTCTGTGCACGCAGACTCTCGATCACGCTCCATACGGAGACAATCATCAGCGGGTGCAGGTGCAGCTCGGGCTCTTCGATCGCCAGGACCATCTCCGCGTTCGGAGAAATCGTGGTCGGGCCGCGCGCCTCGAGCATTGCGCCGATCAGCAGCAGCAACGCCATGCTGCGGGCGCCGGCGCCGTGCAAGCGGGTTTCGAGATGGGGGCCGCGATCGATTGACAGAACGACGGGCCGCTCGACGAGCTCGTTCAGCGCCAGATCGGGGGATTCCGGATTCTGGAACACCCGGTCAGCATTCGCGCCGATGAGCTGCGCCAGCGCAGACAAGGCCTTCCGCAACTCGTCCCGCGGCGGCAACCCGTCGGAGGATATGAGCTTTTCATAAACCCGACCGATCTCCCGCTCGATCTCGCGCTCGGGTTCACGTCGACGGATCGGGGGGCCGGATTCGTCGTCGGCTGCGGGACGACGCGCAATGTAGCGATCGGCGCGGACCAGGAGGAAGGGGCTGAGCTGGCGCAGCGTGCGCAGCAACCGGGCTTCCGGCTGCGGTTTCAGCGGGTCGCCGTGGGAGTCGAGAAACTGCCACGTCGCGTCTATGGAGCCGTCGTTTTGGCGGGCCTCGACGTCGAGGGTGAGCTGGCGGCGCCCGGAGCCGTCGTCGCTGAAGGCGGTGGCGAGCTCTCCGAGCGTGTCCCATTCGTCTTGCTCGCGTTCGACGAATGTCATCCGCACGTGGATCGGCGGCGGGCTCCCGTCGACACCGAGCGGCCGGAGGTGGAAGTCGTGCTGGGCGAAAGCGAACTCGTCACCTCGGTTCTGATGCCCCAGGCAGATCGCCAAGGCCTCGAGAACGCTGGTCTTGCCCGAGGCGTGCTCGCCGATCAAGACGGTGGTCGCCTCGAAGTCGATGTCGAGCCGCACCACTCCACGGAAGTGCTCGATGCGGGCGTGGCTCAGTAACATGCCTTTTCTCCGATGCGATCGCGGGTGCACGGTAACCGTAACAGCATCAGCAGACCGCGGGGACTCAGGTCACGCCGGGCCGGCGCAGTTGTCGGGTCGAAGCCGTTTGATTAGCCTTCGTGCATCCGTAATGCCCGTTTTCGTTGCTCGCATCGTGGAGAGTTCGATGTACAGGCGTGCCATCGTTGCCTCTGTCCTCGCCCTGGTTGCCCTCATCGCCGGTTCCGCTTCGGCGGCGGTTGTTGCCCACCTCCGGCTCGACAGGAGCATCCCCGAGGCCGACCAAGTCCTGCAGCGGTCCCCCGACAAGATCGTGCTCGATTTCTCGCAGCGGCCGGAGCTGTCGGTTTCGCGCGTCGTCGTCAAGGGAGAGCAGCGGGATGGAAGGCTCACGGACCTTGCACGCAGCGAAGAAGACGATTCGGTTCTGTGGGCGGCGCTCGAAGAGCCGCTGCCGGACGGCAGTTACTCCGTTAGCTGGTTGACCTCGAGTGGCGACGGTCACCCCGTGCGCGGTGAGTTCTCGTTCGTCGTCCGCTCTGGCCGTTAGCGCAAGGGCAGGCCGCCAATCTCTGGCAACCTCTTCTTCGTCGCCGGTGTATGCCTCCGTTTCTGCGCGTACCTCTCGGTATTCCTCATCGTCGGCGCGGTCGTGGCCCGGGGCATCCTCCTGTCTGCCGCCGCGCCGTCTGCGTCCGGGGCAGCAACTCCGGAAGCCTGGCGCCGCCGGCTCGTCGCCGATTTGGCGGTGTGTGGGATGTTCGCCGGCCTGGCCCTCGTGGTCATCGACCTCCTTCGCCTGTGGCATCAGACCTACGCTTTCTATGGCGGGTACGAGCCGTTGACCTTCGATCTGGCGCGATCGATCGCCAACGGCACGTTGTGGGGTGCCGGCTGGAAGCTGCAGACGATTTCCGCGGCGCTTGCGGGGGCTGCGTTCGCCGGCGCGTACAGGGGATGGCCGGCGGCCTGGCACCTTGCCGCCCTGGCGGCCGCGGTGACGACAGCGTCGCGTCCGCTCACGGGTCACGCCCTCGAGCAGGCGACCTGGGTGTCCCTCCCGGTGATCCTGCAGGCGGCACACGTGCTTGCCGCGGCCGTGTGGGTGGGCGCGCTGACCGTCATCGTCATCTTCGGCGTCCGGCGGGCGAGGTTGCTTCCTCCGGGCGATGGGGCACGCGTCACCGCGGAGATGATCGAGCGGTTTTCGCCCGTCGCGCTGGGCGCCGCGGCGGTCCTGTTCTTCGCCGGGACGGGCACGTCGTTCCTGTACTTGGGTAGCCTGAGAGCAGCCCTCTCCGGTGCCTACGGAGTCGCCCTCATGGCCAAGGTTGCGACCTTTGGCGTCGTTGCCGGCATCGGATGCTACAACTGGCAGCGCGTGCGGCCGCGATTGACCGCCGCAGTACAGGGCGCGGGCGACGATCCCGGGGCGCAGCAGCTCCTTCTGCGTGCCGCTGCGGCGGAATTGACCGCCGCGGGGCTGGTGCTCGCGGTCACGGCGGTTCTCGTGGCTCTACCGTTGCCGCCTGCCTGACGCCGGTATCGGGAGCCTTTCCCTTCGTCTGACCTCCCGGGACTCGTCGTGTCGATCACGGTAGAATAGTGAGCTTGCCTGCGACGAAGTGGCAGGTGAGACGTTTGCTTCACTCCCCGGAGAAGCCTCTCGATGATAAGACGCTCGATTACCGTATTCGCCGTTTTGGTTGCCGCCGGTTTCCTGTCGACGACCCCGGATGCCGCCGCCGGATCGTACCCGGGGCCTCCGTCGCAGGAGAAAGAGCTGCGCATCCTCGTGGCCGAGGGGGAAGGGCAGAGATACTGGCCCAACTGGCGCGGGCCGTCGGGGCAGGGTCTCGTCGAAGATGCCGGTTACCCGGATACCTGGTCGGACACCGAGAACGTTATCTGGAAGGTGCCCGTCCCCGGCGTCGGGCATTCCTCGCCGATCGTCTGGGACGACCAGATCTTCTTGACCACGTCCCACGAGAACGGCACCAGGATGAGCGTCCTGAGCTACCACCGCGACAACGGTGAGTTGCTCTGGGAGACGCCGGTCCCGTTTACCAGCCGCGAGCACATCCATCAGAAGAACAGCCACGCGTCGGCGACGCCGGTCACCGACGGCGAGATGGTGTTTGCGTCGTTCGGCCACCAAGGCCTCGTGGCGGTCGATCTCGACGGCAACCTCGTGTGGCACAACCGCATCGAAGACCTGGACAATTACCATGGCTCCGCCGGTTCGCCGATCTTGTACGAGGACACGGTGATCATCTATCAAGATCACCAGGGCACGTCGTTCGTGGCGGCGTTCGACAAGTCGACCGGCGACGTCGTTTGGCGCCAAAACAGGCAGACGCGCACGGGCTGGGGCACGCCGATCATCATCGATACGGGCGAGCGCGACGAGCTGGTCGTCTCCAGCCAGGGCCGGGTGACGTCGTACGACCCCGCTTCCGGCGAAGAGCTTTGGGTCGTATCGGGCAACATGTTCGAGGTGATCCCCACGCCGGTGGTCGGACACGGCCTGCTTTTCGCGTCTTCGGGACGCGCCGGGCCGACGTTCGCCATTCGACCGGGCGGCAGCGGCGACGTTACCGACACCCACGTGGTCTGGCAGACCCAGAAGGGCTCGCCGTTCGTGCCCTCGCCGATCGTTGTCGACGACTACCTGTTCATGATCAACGACATGATGAGCATCGTCACCAGCTACGAGGCGGCGACGGGAAAGCTCGTCTACCAGGGTCGGCTGGGCCGCGCCAGCAGGGAAGGCTTCTCGGCGTCGCCGATCTCCTTCGGCGGCAAGGTCTTCCTTACCAACGACGAGGGGCAGACCTTCGTGCTCGAAGTCGGCCCCGAGTTCAAGTTGCTGCACGTCAACGAGCTGAACGCGCGCACACTCGCATCACCGGCGCTGGTGGACGGAGTATGGTATTTCCGCACGGACAGCGAGCTTCTGGCAATTGGCGACTGAAGCGACCGAGAACGGCAAGACCGAATTGAATGCCAAAAGCGGTTTTTGGATGACACCGTCGGTCACGACCGAACAACAGCCCGCGCCGCGCGTATTTGCTCGTATCGTACGCATGATCGTCATGTTCGGGGCGACGCTCGTCCTCGCGGCGCCGCTTCATGCGACGCCCGCGGGAACGGCGCGAGGGTTCGCCATCGCCGGCCCCGAAAGCACCTTCGGCTTCCTGGTCTCGATCGATGCACTCGTGCCGGACGGCTTCGAGTCCGTGCTGCAGCGCACCCAAAGCGGTAGCACGGCCGAGGACTGGCGTGCCGCCCGCGAGGCGAAGCGCGGCAACCTGCGCGCGCCGCAGCGCACCGGCGTCGAGGCAGGCCTCGCCTGGCTCGAAGATGGCTACTGGCTACAGCGAGTTCGTGCCGGCTGGAACGGTTTCTTGCCGACACTGGGTGGCTTTCCCAGTGGCTCCGGGCAGGCGTTCGGCGTGATCTGGACCAAGCGCGGCATCGGCATTCGCTACCCGAACGAGTTCACGCCCAACCGCGTCGACCTACGCGGCTCTGCCGCGGTGAGCCTGCGTGGCTACTACCTGGGCCTGTTCGAGGTCGGCTGGGCTCGCATCGGCAGCTCGCCGATCAGCGCCAACTTCCACGTCGGCTACCAACGCAACGCCAACGAGAGCTTCTACGGATTCGGCCAGGACAGCTCGGTCGAGGATCGCATCAGCTTCGCGCAGAACGTAGGGGCGATCGGGACCATTGTCTGGTGGCGGGCGCCGTCCTGGCTTTTCGTCGGGGGCGGCGTCGGTTTTCGTGACACGGATATCGGCCGCGGAAGTGATGACTTCCCGCCGCCGCCGGACTTCGACCCCGAAGAGATCCCCGGATACGTGGAGGAGGTCGAATACCTCAACTACGACGCCTTCGTACAGGTCGATTGGCGCAACGAGGGCAACCCGTATCGAGGAGGTCTGTACGCGGTGCGCTTCGCCGACTGGAACGACCGCGAGACCGACGTTTTCAGCTTCCGCAAGCTCGACATCGAGGTTCAGCAGTATCTTCCCTTCCTGATGAACAAGCGGGTCATCGCTCTGCGCGCCCGCGCCATCATGACCGACACCAGCGGCGACCGGGAGGTGCCGTTTTACCTGATGCCGACGCTCGGCGGCACCCGCGATCTGCGCGGCTACAACTACTCGCGCTTTCGCGACCGCAACATGATCCTGTTGAATGCCGAGTACCGGGCGGAGATCTGGATGGCCATGGACCTGGCGTTGTTCGTCGATGCCGGCAAGGTGGTGGCCGATCGTCGGGACCTCGACTTCCGTGGGCTGTCGACGAACTACGGCTTCGGGCTGCGCGTCAAGACCGCGCTGTCCACGTTCCTGAGGGCGGACTTCGCCTTTGGCGGCGAAGGGTTCCACACGGCCATTACCTTCGACAACGTCTTCGACACGACGCCGGTTTTCAGCCGTCTTCTACAAACGGTGCGTTGACGATGATCGAGCCGAGACACACGAGCGACGGGCGCCGGACGGGCAGGGTTGCGCGTCGGCGAGGCGGCGGCAGATACCGCACAGCTCTCGCCTGCATCCTGGTTGCCGCTCTGTCAGCGGCCGGAACCTCGGCAGGGGCCGGCTTCGCCTCGCAGATGGGCGGGACCACCCAGGCTCCCGGGGGGGCCCGCTTCAACCGCGACGACCCGATCCTGGTCGACAACGACAAGCTCGACATCGAGCGGCCGGCCGATTGGGGCGTCTACGCCTACTACGACATCTACGAGAACTCCTTCCAGGAGGCGGGTGATCTGCAGAGCAAACGGGCGCTGAACATCAATACGCTCGGCGAGGTCCCGGATTCGAGCTGGTTCGTCAATCGTCTCGGCGTCCGCGACATGAGCATCGACGAGCTGGTGCGCGGACCGAACCTGACAGGGGGCCCCGCCGACGGGCCGTGGAACGTGATCGGCCGGCCGACCGGCGGCGTCACGCCGAAGTTCATCATCGAGGACGCCGAGGGCCAGCGCTTCATCCTCAAGTTCGACCCGGTCGAAAACCCGGAGATCGCGTCCACGGCGGAGATGGTGAGCTCGCGCCTCTATCACGCCTTCGGCTTCAACGTTGCCGAGGCCTACGTGGTGAACCTGACGAAGGATCGCCTGCTCATCGGCGAGGGGGCGATGTTCACCAACGCAGTCGGCAAGCGAACCCGCATCGATCAGGTGGACATCGATCATTGGATGAGCAACGCTCCCGTCTCGGAAGACGGTACCTACCGCGCCCTGGCGAGCAAGTTCGTGCCCGGAGAGGGCGTCGGCGAGTTTCGTTTTTACGGCACCCGCCCGGACGACCCCAACGACATCTTTCCGCACGAGCATCGGCGCGAGCTGCGCGGCTACCGGGTGATTGCCGCCTGGACCAACCACGACGACTCGCGCGCCCTGAACACCTACGACTCGTGGGTCGAGGAGGATGGGCGCCGCTTCATCAAGCACTACGTTCTGGACTTCGGCTCCACACTGGGGAGCGCCTCGATCGGGGCGAACGAGCCGCGCGGCGGCAACGAGTATTTTCTCGAGGGCGGCCATACTTTGAAGGAAGCCGCCACTCTGGGGGTGTGGTCGCGACCGTGGCTGCGCGTCGATGTGCCCGATTACCCGGCCATCGGCCTGTTCGAAGCCGAGTACTTCCGCCCGGACCTGTGGAAACCGGAGTATCCGAACGCCGCTTTCGACCGGATGGATGCTGCCGACGCCTTCTGGGCGGCGAGAATCGTGTCGCGCTTCTCGGACGAGGTCGTGCGCCGCATCGTCGAGAACGCGCAGATCAGCGATCCGGAGGCGGGGACGTACCTGGTCGACGTTCTGCAGAAGCGCCGGGACAAGGTCGTCGACTACTGGATCACGCGGACAAACCCACTCGACGAATTCGAGCTCGCGGGTGATCGCAGCGCCCTCACGCTGAATTGGGACAACGCTGCCCTGCGCGTCGGCGCAGCCTCCGGCGACGTGGCTTACGGCGTTCGCTGGTCAGCCTTCGACAACCGCACGGGCGGCGAGTCCGTCCTCGGTGACCGGCAGGTCGATGCGACGAGTGTCGCGGTGCCGACCGACGCCTGGGGTACCCCCGACACGTTTGGCTACCGGTATCTGCGAGCCCACATCTTCACCCGCCACGCCGACTATCCCTGGTGGCAAGAGCCGGTGATCGTCACCGTGCGCCACAAGGGCGAGGAAGGGATCGACATCGTCGGCATCGAAAGGCCGCGCACGCTCCCCTCGCGGCGCTGACGCCGCTCTTTGTCCCAGACCGTTACGGTCTGCGCCCGTCGCTCACAGCTCCCACGGTACGACCCAGCGATGCGGCGAATACCGGATATCGATGGCATCGATATCGTCGAGCGCGATCTCGATCGATCCAGCCGCGAAACCGCCCTCGAGTCGTAGGCCCTCGTCGCCGACGGAGCCTTCCTGAATGTAACCGTGGTACTGAGACCCACCGTGTGTCAGCGCCTCCGCCCACCAGCCGTCGTAGCGGTGCACGTCGGCGACGAATGCGTCGGTTTCGCCTCGGTACGTGCTGGCGACGAGAAAGACGCGTCTTCTCGGGCCGTCGGGTGAGCTCCACCGCGGCCGGCTGGCTGCGATTGGCGGTGACGCCCGTGTCCCCGTGTTCGAGACTCGCCTGTCGGCGGGCCGCTGTCCCTTGCGAAGCGGCTCCATCCTTGCCTCCCTGGCCGCCTCGTGTCGGTGCTTGCGAGGGTCTCGGTGTGCCGGCCGGGATCACAAATTCCGCGCGGGGCGGCGGCGAAGTCTGTTTCGACAGGGGATCTGTCGATTACAAACTAGCCGTTTGAATCCTATCATGCGTCCAAAAGCGTAGCAAGCCGCAGTCGTGCGCCGCGTCCCTCGTCATCGCGCACAGGAATGCCTCAGACGCTGGCAACCCGCGGCATGTGGGTTGCCCACCACCGCTCTGCCCGTTGCGCCGTCCACGGCGCTTCCACGGGTACGGTGGCGAGCGCTGCGGCCAGCTCACGCACGCTTTGGAAGCGGCTGTTCGGCTCTTTTTCCAGACACTTCATCACGATCGCGTCGAGCTCCGTGGGGATGGGCAGCTCGGACCTTTGCGACGGCGGTGTCGGGGCTGTCTTCACGTGTTCGACGATCATGGCGACGCCGCTGTCGGCATCGAACACGTACTTGCCGGTCAGCAGCCAGTAGCCGACGGCCCCCAAGGCGTAGATATCGGTGCGCCGGTCGACCTTCTCGCGCTGCACCGCCATCTCGGGGGCCATGTAGGCCGGCGTTCCCGTGGTGGCCCCTTCGGCCGTGAGACGTTCCGACATCTCTTCTGCTTGCTCGGACTGCACGAGCCCGAAATCGAGGATCGTGATGTAGTCCCTGCTCGGTCCCAGGTGGCTGAGGAACAGGTTCGCGGGCTTGATGTCACGGTGCGTCAATCCTGCCTCGTGGGCCTCGGCGAGCGAATCGCAGGCCTGCAGCAAGAAGTGAATGGCGCGCTCCGGCGGTACCGTTCCGAATTCGTCGACCAGCGTCTCCAGGTCGAGCCCCTCGAGGTACTCCATCGCGTAGAAGAAGTGCCCATCGTCGGTGACACCGAAGTCGTAGACATCGATCGTGTGTGGCGAGCGCAGGGCCGCGGTCGCCTTCGCCTCCCGCTCGAAGCGCTGCAGGACGCGATGAGCTTCGTCCCTGTCGGCGTCGGCGATTCGGTCCTCGCGGATCAGCTTCAGTGCCGTCGGTTTGGCCAGCGTGCGGTGTCGGGCGCGCCAGACCTCTCCCATGCCGCCGCTGCCGATTCGTTCTTCGAGGTCGTAGAAGGTCCGGCGGCGCTGCTCGTAGGCGAAATCGAACAGGTTGCTCGTAAGGAACGCCGCAAAGACGGCGACTCCCGCGGCAGCGGCAAGCACCAGGACGGTGTCGAAGAGGCGGGCGCTGGCGATGGCGTCGAACGGCTCGCGGAGCTCGGGGTTCTGCAGACGGATGAGCGAGGCCGAAATGATCGGCACGGCTGCGAGGCCGAGCACTCCGCCGACGGCGGCCGCCAATCGATTGGGCACGAAGACGCCGTAGGCAATCATCAGCAGGGCGAAACGCAGCAGCGCCGCGTTCCAGCTCGCCGAGGTGGACCCCGGGGTCATCAGCTCCGCAACGCCGAGGCTGTAGGTTTGCACCGCCAGGGAGAGCGCCACGACGCTGAACGCACCGACCTGGATGAGACGCATCTGCAGGATCGAGATCGATTTCCGCGTGGCCAGCACCACGACCGCGGCGGCCAGAACGACGATCACGCTGGCGCGTGCCGGCAGCGCAACAGTGTTTCCGGCCAGTGCCTCACGCGCCGTCAGCACGAGCACGCCGGCGAGCATGGCAACTGTGAACATGCTCATCAGCCGCCGCATGAGCTGAACGGAGGCATCTTCTTTAGCCGCCCGACCGGGCAGCAGGCCGGTGTCCGGTCAGAGCTGCAAGAACTCCTGGCCCGGCGTTCCGGCGCCGCCGGCGGAGAGCGTTGTGGCCGTGGGGGTCGTGCTCATCCGGGCATTCTAGTGGATGGCAACGGAGGAGTCGTTCGTGTTGACCACTCTTCCGTTACCGTCCACCAGCCGGTCGGTGCCGGGCGGAAGCGCTTCATGGATGACCGCGCTTGAGGCGACCACGATACCCGCTGTAGATTGCGCCGCAGCGCCACGCCCGAGTTGCACGCTCCTCCGTTACCTGGGCCCACCACCACGATTGGAGCAGCGATTGTCGTTGTCGTTCGTTCTCGCCATGTTCGTGCTACCGGTCGTCATCACGGCAGTCGCCGTTTGGCTGGCGATGCGCGGCCGTTCCGGCCCAGGACACCACTAGCTCGATGCAAGAGACCGTCGGAACCGGTGTGCAGGCGTCGCCCGCCGCGGTGGCGGCGTTCATCGGCTATCTGCTGGTGGTCAGCGGCATCGGGTTGGCTGCCGCTCGTTTCTCGTCCACCGGGGTGAGCGAGTTCTTCGTCGCCGGGCGCCGCCTCAATCGCTTCGTGGTGGCGCTTTCAGCGGTCGTTTCAGGCCGCAGCGCCTGGTTGCTTCTCGGGGTCACCGGCATGGCGTACACGCGCGGCGCCAGCGCCGTTTGGACCGTGGTCGGTTACATCGTCGCCGAGTTGCTGCTCTTCATCTTCTACGCCCCGCGCCTGCGGCGTTTCAGCGAGGCGGCCGATTGCGTCACCTTGACCGATTTCTTCGCCGCTCGATTCGGCGACCGCGACGGCCGCCTGAGGGTGGTTGTCGGCGGCATCATCCTGGTGTTCATGGTCAGCTATGTGTCGGCGCAGTTCGTTGCCGGCGGCAAGGCCATTGGCGCGAGCTTCGGCATGAGCCCGACCGCCGGGTTGCTGATCACCGCGGGGATCGTTCTCGTGTACACGGTTCTGGGCGGGTTTCTCGCCGTTAGCCTTACCGACGCCGTCCAGGGCGTCCTGATGATCCTGGCCCTGGTTGCGTTGCCGGTCCTGGCGTTTCGCGACGCCGGCGGCCTGCAGCCCGTGCTCGCCGAGTTGGCGGCGCTCGACCCGACGCTGGTCGACCCGGTAGCCCTCGGCTTCGGCGTCTTTCTCGGATCGGTCGGCATCGGTCTCGGTTCGCCGGGGCAGCCACACATCTTGGTGCGCTACATGTCGATCCGCGACGCGGAGCAGCTACGCTACGCGGCGGTGGTGGGCACGGTCTGGAACGTGGTGATGTCTTGGGGCGCCGTGTTCATCGGCCTCGCGGGACGCTTCTACTTTCCCGACGTCTCGATGCTCCCGGCCTCCGACACGGAGAACCTGTATCCGCTGCTGGCGAGCCAGCACCTGCACCCAGTGCTGTTCGGCGTCGTGGTGGCGTCGATATTCGCCGCCATCATGTCGACGGCCGACTCCCAGCTTCTCGTCGCCGCCTCGACGCTGGTTCGGGACATCTACGAGAACGTAATCAAGCGTGGCGAGGAGGTCCCGAACGCGCGCTTGGTTCGCTTGAGCCGCGCCGTCGTCGTGGCGCTGGTGTTGGCAGCCCTGGTGCTCGGCGTGCTGGCGGAGAACCTGGTGTTCTGGTTGGTGCTCTTTGCCTGGGCCGGGCTCGGCGCCGCGATCGGGCCGCCTTCCGTGCTGGCGCTCTTCTGGCGCGGTACGACCCGGGCCGGGGTCTTCGCCGGGCTTGTCGTGGGCGCCGCGACCACATTCGTCTGGTATTACACTCCGGCCCTGAAGTCGCGACTGTACGAGCTCATCCCCGCGGTCTTGCTCGGCCTGCTCGCCACCTGGCTGGTGAGCCGGAGGACCCGCATACCCGAAGGTGTCGACGAGATGTTCGCTACGATGGAGGCACCGAAGCGCAGTTGAGCCCCGGCGCCGGCGCGCAGTAGATTCCCTCGGGCCGCGGAACTCCGCGACCCGTTCCTGACAAGCGCCGCCGCTCCCCGGAGAGACCACCGACATGCACTTCACAAAGCGCACCCGCAGCCGTTTGACCGCTTCTTTCTCGCTCGTCGTCCTGGTCATGACGTTTGCGTCGGCGCTTGCTTCTCCGGCACAGCGCACCGACGAGCTGGCCCAGGACATGGTCTGGCGCAACATCGGTCCGGCGAACATGGGCGGCCGCGTCGTCGACATCGAGGCGGTCGAGAACGACTTCAAGCGGGTCTTTATCGGCACCGCAACGGGCGGCGTGTGGAAGTCCGTCAACGCCGGCAACTCCTGGGTACCGATCTTCGACGACTACGAGGTCGTTTCGGTCGGCGACCTGGCCGTTTTCCAGCCGGATCCCGACATCATCTGGGTGGGTACCGGAGAGGCAAACAACCGCAACAGCGTGAGCTGGGGCCGCGGGATCTACAAGTCGACGGACGGGGGAGAAAGCTTCGCCCTGATGGGACTCGAGGAGACGAGCCAGATTGCTCGCGTCGCGACCCATCCGAGCGACCCCGACACGGTCTGGGTCGCCGCCGTCGGGCGGTTGTGGGGGCATTCCGGCGAGCGCGGTCTTTTCAAGACCGCCGATGGTGGCCAAACCTGGAGCAAGCTGGGAGCCGACTTGCCGGTGGTAACGGACGCCGAGAGTGCGAGCGCCGGAGGACAGGGCGGCGGGCTGCCGAACGACGGCCGCACCGGCGCGACCGATCTGGTCGTCGATCCGAGCGACCCCGAAGTCCTGTACGTTGCGTTTTACGAGCGGTTGCGGCGGCCTTGGATCTTCGAGAGCGGTGGAGCGAACGGGGGCATCTTCAAGAGCACGGACGGGGGCGACACCTGGGTGAAGCTGACCAGTGGCCTACCCACGGGCGACACGGGGCGCATCGGTCTGGCCATCTACCGTTCGGATCCGGACATCGTCATGGCGCTTGTCGAGACCGAGCGGCCAGAAGGCCAGGCGAACGGCAGCAGCGACCCGGAGGACCTCGCCACGCTCGGCCCCGGCATCTACCGATCCGAGGACGCGGGTGCCTCCTGGACCTACGTGAACACCTACAACAACCGCCCGTTCTACTACAGCAACATCCGCATCAATCCGTTGGACGATCAACGCGTGTACGTGCTGACGACCCGATTCATGGTGTCGGAGGACGGCGGCAGGACGCTGCGTAACGGCGCCGAGGACGAGGAGATACACGGAGACTTTCACGCCCTTTGGAACGATCCCACCGACGCCGACCGCTACTACATCGGCCAGGACAAGGGAGCCTTTCTCACACAGGATCACGGTGAGAACTTCGTCATGTTCGACAACATTCCCCTCGGCCAGTACTACCGCATCGGCGTCGACATGCGCGATCCCTACTACGTCTACGGTGGCCTGCAGGACAACGGCACGTGGGGCGGCCCCAGCTTCTCGCGTGACGTACGCGGGATCCTGGCGGACTCCAACTGGAAGCTGCATTGGGGCGACGGCATGTTCATCCAGGTCGATCCGACGGACTGGCGCAAGGTCTACACCGAGGCGGAGGGCGGCAGCTTTCGCCGCTACGATCCGGTGACGCATCGAACGGGAGGCGCGCGGCCGAATCCGAGCAACATCTCCAACTATGCCGAGGTTGCCTGGGAGGCCATCCAGGAGCGTGGCCTGAGCGCCTCTCAGAGCGGCGGCCGCGGCCCTTCCCCTGCGGACCTCGCGGATCCCGAGCGAGCACGTGGCGCATATGCACAAGGCTGCTCAGGAAGTCGTCAGGCTTGGCTCTGCGGGCCAGAGCGGCGGCCGCCGCCCACAGCATCATCTGCGCGAAGAGTTCGGCTCTTC
>CBDUAS010000006.1:0-18961 GCA_965365185.1 uncultured bacterium
CCCGCCTGCCAGTGGGTAATTCGGTGCTTGTTTGCTTTCTCGCTCATGTGCCGCTCGGGAGGTTCACCGTTGCGTTCATTGTTCCCGCGCCAGAGGCCGCGTCAAGCACGTCGGGCCGCCGTCGCCCTTTCTGGATATCTCCGAGCCCTCGTAGACCACCGTCTCGACGCCGGCATTTTCGAGCCGATCTCTCGTGCGCCGGTTCCCGTCGAGCATCAAGACCCTCCCCGGAGCCAGCGCCAGGACGTTGCACGCCATGGATTCGAACTCATCGTTCGCCACCTCGACCAAACGGAACCCCCGCTCCTGCAGCCATTGGCGGAACGGCACAGGCATCAGCGGCGAGTAGACCAGCAAGGCGTCCCGGTCCACGGGCGAGAGGATCGACATCAAGTGGAAGACATCCTCAGGCCCCCGCCAGTGCGGCAACGGAACCACCACGAGCTCTTCGATGGCTTCGCCGGCGAGCTCGGCAAGCTGGCGGATACCCTCGTCGTTCGTGCGGTAGCCCCTTCCCACCGCGAGGCGGCCGCCCGGCAGCCAGACCACATCGCCTCCCTCGAGCAGCCCGTCCCCGGTGATCGCGCCCAGCACCTCGACGCCGGCGTCACGCAGCACGGGCTCGAGGGCCCCCGGCTCGGCGGAGCGCGCCGCCTTTCCCATGGCGCACAGGATTACGCCGGCATCGGTGGCGACGAGGGCATCGCGCACGTAGATCGAGTCCAGCGTCGTCGAAGCGTTCTCATCGGCCCAGGCGATCTCGGCGCCCGATTCAGTGAGCACAGCCGCGAACCGGTCGAACTCATCCACCGCGCGATCGTAGTCGGGGGGCGCGCGGTAGTTGAGCCTCTGCCATTCTCGGGCGATGGAGGCCCGGTCGCGGAAGGCGGCTCGGGGGTGCTTCAGCAACACGCGTCGCAGGGCGCCGGTCTCGGATTGCACGGTGGTTGTCATCCTCGTTTCCTCTTCGGGGAGCGCGCGTCGTCGTCGCGACGGGTACAATCCGGTGTCTCCTGCACCCCCGGACCGGGAATATGACGGACTCCGAAGCGACCCCACAATACCCTTCTGTGCTGCGCATGTCGGCACCCTTGATGGTCTCGTTCGTCATGCGCTCGGCGTTCACCTTCGTCGACACAATCTACGCCGCCACAGTCGGCGACGCCGCCGTCGCGGCCATCGGCCTGACCTTCCCGTTCGAGTTCGTCATGATCGCGTTCTGGGTAGGGCTGTCCACCGGCCTCACCTCCTCGCTTTCCCGGGCCATGGGGGCGATGCAGGGACGCAAGATCGAACAATACCTGCGGGCGACCTGGCGCCTGGCGGCGATCGTCTCGCCGCTGTTCTTGTTGATCGGGGCGGCGATCTGGTTCATCGCGCCGCAGTCGGGTCTGGAGGAGGAGGTCTACCGCTCGTTCCGTGTTTACGGCACCGTCCTGATCGGCGGCTCGGCGTTGACTACCTTCTGGTCGGTGATTCCAGATTCCGTGGTCAAGGCGCATCAGGACACGCGCTCCACCATGTGGGCGGGCATCTGGTCGAATGTCACCAACCTGGCGCTCAATACGCTGTTTCTGTTCGTGTTCCACTGGGGCGTGTTCGGCATCGCGCTATCGACGGTGATCGGTCGGGTCGCGGGCTTGGCCTACGCGCTCAGAAAGGCGGCAGGACACGAGGCCCGGCGCATGAAAGAGGGGCTGCACACCGACCTGGAGCCGGACCCTGCGCCCTACCGGCCGATCCTCGCGCTCGCTGTGCCGGCATCGATCACCTTCATGCTGATGGCGGCAGAGACGGCGGTGATCAACGCGCTTCTCGCCCGTGGACCGGACGATACGTCCGCCATCGCCGCCTACTCGATCTACTACCGGGTGATGATGTTCGCAGCCATGCCGGTGATCGCCATGAGCGTTGCCATGCTGCCGTTCGCGGCGAAGCGTATCGGCGAAAAGGACGCCGCCGGACTGAACAACGGCCTGTGGCAGGCGGGCATCGTATCGGTGGTGTACTCGATCGGCGTCATGCTGCCCATGGTCTGGCTGTGGGGCGACAGACTCGCGGCCTGGCTGTCGGAAACCCCGCTGACCGCAGAGTACACGGCCTTCAGTCTCAAGATCGTCCCTGTCGCCTCGATGGCGCTGGCGCCCTTCATCCTTTGCCGGCCGGTGTTCGAGGCCATGGGCCGGGGCAAACCGGGGCTCTACATGGCGATCCTGCGCTATGTCGTCCTGACGTTGCCGGCCGCGTACCTGGGAATGAAGGTGGCGGCGGACAACGGCCAGCCCGGACTCTACGGCATCCTGCTGGCTCTCGTGGCAGTGGCAACGGTTTCGTCGCTCATGTTTTCCGCGTGGTTGCGGCGCGACCTTCCCGGCGCGGTCGCCGCGGGCGACGCCTAGCCCGGTCCGTTTCGAGCGGTCGCGAGGCGAGCGGGCGCAAGGGCCGCGACGGCAGGGCGTGAGCCGTCTCGAGCACGCGGGCGACGAGTCAAGGGCTCAGTCGACGTCGCCGAAGTCGACCCTCGCGACCTCCGGTCGGCTGAGCGAGCGCGTGTACGCCACGAGCGCCACGAGCTCCTCGGTCTGGACGTGCGGAAAGGCCGGCATGTTGGGGAAGCCACGGCTGACGCCCCCGAACAGGATGGTCTCGCCGATGACGGCATCGGAGATCGGATCCATCAGCTCGGCGTTGGTGTGGTCACGCGGCGGCGGGATCAGATGGGCCGCCGACGTACCGTCGCCCTTGCCGCTGATGCCGTGGCACTGGACACAGTACTTGCGGTAGGCCTCGCGACCTGCGCTCAGCAGCTCGGGTGTCACCGCCACTTCGCCCGTAACGGCAACAGGGGCGGCATCCTGCGGCTCCTCCGCCGGGCCGGCGCACGCCAGCACCGCCCCGGTGATCACGACGGCGACACAACCGGCTGCAACTCGCATCAAGGAGACTTAAACCGCAACCGGCGGCCCGGTCAAGCACGACCGGAATCGTGATTTCTATCGGGGCATCATGAAGCCGCTGAGATCGATGTCCTCCGCATCCGGAGCGCTCAGGCGTCTCACGAATGCAACGAGCGCCACGATCTGGTCTCCCTTCAAATGCGGGTTGCTGGGCATGTTGGGATAGCCGCTGATGGCGCCGCCCATCTTGATCGTGTCCGCGATCTTCTTGTCGGGCAGGTTGTCCATGTATTCGGCATTGGTGTGATCTCGCGGCGGCGGATCCAACGTTGCCGCCGACGGGCCATCGCCCTTGCCGCCCGGCCCGTGGCACGGGGCACAGTTGGCACGGTACGTCTCCTCGCCGAACGCCACCAACTCCGGCGTGATCTCGAAGAGCATGGATTCCTCGGCGGGCTCCGCAGCACCGCTCTCCGCCGCGGTACCGCAACCCACCGTGAGGATGATCGACAGCGCCAGGATCCCCAGCAACGGCCAACTTCGTCTTTTCATGACGCCTCCATTTCGTCTATCGGTGTGAGACCGGCTTCCAAGGACCGGCCTCGGGGCGAATGCGCAGCCACGTGTTCGGCGGAGACCCGGGGCGCTCTTCCCGCAGCGTCTTCCTGCTCCCCTGCTCTCGCGGAGTCGCCCGACGCCGGCTGCGGCCGGAGCCGGAACGCACGGAGCGCCAACCACACGGGCGCCAAGGCCCACACCGCTAGCGTGAGCAGCAAGAGCGCCGCCGTTCCGGCGCCGGTGAGCCGCCCCACGAGCAGCGCGCCGGCCGGACCGAGCAAGTAGAGGTCCGGCTCCAGCGCCAAGACCACCAACACCCGCGCCGAATCGACCGGATTGAGCACCAGCAAGGCCGACAATGCGGCACTGCTCAAACCACTTGCCACCAGCGTCCCCATCAACAGGAGGTCGTACATGAGAACGAACAGGAACCAGGTGAAGATGGCCCTGCCCTGTGCCTGAACGCCTCCATGGCTGCGCACCGAGATCAAGACGCCCATTCCGAGCATCGACCCGATCAAGAGAATCGCCAGCGTCGGAAACAACGCGTACCAGGGCAAGGAGGCGACGCCGGCATACCCCGCCACGACAAACGCCGCCGGCGTGAACCCCACGACCGTCGCCGCCGCCAACGAGAGCAGGAGCCCGACGTACTTACCCAGCAGCAAATCCTTGCGGTCGAGTGGCTGTGCCAGCAACGTCTCCAGGGTGCCGCGGTCGCGCTCGCCGGCGATCGCCGTTGCTCCCATGCTGAGGCCGACCAGAGGAGCAAGCATGAGACAGAGGTTGGTGAGCGTCGCCGTGGTGCGGCCGAACATCTGCAGTCCGAGTCCCGCGGAGCTGCGCAGACCGAGGACGGCCGCAAGCACTCCGAGAGTCCCGAGGAGCACGGCGTAGGTGATCAGCCAGCGGTCGTGCAGCGCGTCACGTACTCCCTTGCGCACCACTTTCCACACGGGGGACGCGGCAGATGAATCGCCCGCCCCCGCCGGGCGAGGCGCCGCAGCGCCTCTCCCTTGGCCCGGCGGGAAGTCCACGCCCCCGGAGCGCGGACGGAGCGGGTTCGAGCCGGTGGTCACCGGCACCAGCCGACGGTCGTTGACGATGCGGCCGGCCTCGAGCGTGATGGCACGATCGGCCAGGCCGTCGAGATGTGCCTCGGAATGCGTCGACAACAGGATGGCCTTGCCCTCGTCTGCCATCTTGCGGAGATGAATGCCGACGGCCCGGCGACTTCCGGCGTCCAGGCTCGCCGTAGGCTCGTCCAGCAGCAGCACCGGCGGGTCGGACAAGCGGGCGAGAGCGAAGCTCAAGCGCTGCATCATGCCGCCGGAGAGCTCGTCGATCCGCAGTTGGTGCGCCTCCGCGAGACCCACGCCGCGCAGCAACGAAATGCCGCGCGAAACGTCTACCCCACGCAGCGCGGCATAAAAGTCGATCGTTTCCTCGACCGTCAGGTCGCCGTGCAGTCCTCCACTTTGGGCCATATAGCCCACCTGCCGGCGCACCTCCTTGCCGTCCACCAGCGGGTCGTAACCGGCGACGCGGATATGACCCTGGTACGGAACGATGCCCAGAACAGAGCGCACGAGGGTCGATTTCCCGGCGCCGTTGGCTCCCAACAGAAGCACCAACTCACCGGACCCCACCGTGAACCCGACGTCCCGCAACGCCGCGATCTTGCCGTAGGATTTCGATACGCCTTGCAGTTCGATCATGGCAAGGCCTCGCCGCATACCGGCTGCGCCGCTTGCATGAGGGGGCGGGGATCGACCAGCAGGGGAGCCGGTCGGTACACGGGAAACAGGCGAGCGGCGCGCTCCAAGACCAGGCTCGCGGGTGTGTAAACGAACGCTCGCGTCCGTGGCGAGCGTCGCAACAGCTCGTTCATGACCCGCTCGTAGCGGTACGGGATGTCACCGATCCCGTCGCCGTCGGCGTCGTATCCGCCGTAGCCGTCCCAGTAGTTGCCCCGCCCGTCGACGGCCCAGACATTGTCCGCCGACAGCGTCCCGCCTTCGGCGCGGACGTCGGTGAGGTTCGATACCACCTGGTTGTCGTAGAACGTCAGCCTCACCGTGCCTTGCAGGGCCAGAGCGGCGTCGTTGCCGCTGATGAGGTTGCCCCGCACCACCGCCTCCTTGTCGCGGCCGACCGGAGTGGAGTCGGCGTAGATCCCGACGCGGTTGCCGGCGATCACGTTGCCCTCGACCAGCAGGCTATCGATGTCCTTCAGCAAGACGCCGTACGCCGACGCCCCGCTGCGGTTGCGGAGCACAGTGTTGCAGCGCATCTCGAGGCCGTCCGAGTACATCAAGGCGCCGCCGAGAAGGTTGCCCTCGAGATGGTTGGCGACGAATCGGGAGTCCTCCGAGTACATCGAGTGGAGGGCGTAGCGACTCTCGCGGATGTCGTTTCCCTCCGCCAGCACGTCGTCCGCGAACGTCATGTAGATGCCGTCACGCGCGGCGCGGATGGTGTTGCGCGCCACATGCACGCGGCTTTGGTTCCACAGCGAGATCGCGTGCCCCGGACGCGCCCCGTGGTCCTCACCCGGCATGATGACGTTGTCGGAAACAACGTTGTCTGCGCCTTCTTCCAGATGGACGCCGAAGTAAACGTCTTCCACGAGGTTGTTGCGGACAACGTGGCGGCTGCCCCTGACCTTGATGCCGGCGGCTTCTTCGGACACCGCGCGACCGCTGTTGCGGACGACGAAGCCGGCAAACGTCACCCCGTCGCCGGAGATGGTCACGACGCTACCGACCCCGTTGCCGCGAATGAGCGGGCTACCGGCGCCGACGAGCGTCAGCGGCTTGTCGATGCGGATAGGGCCGTCGAAGGTACCGGGCCCGACTTCGAGGACGGAACCCGGCTCCGCCGCGTCGATGCGCGCCTGGAGGTCTCCGATTTGTCCCGCATGCGCCGGAGCCGTCATGCAGATCAGCGCCAACGCCAGGGAGGCAGCCGACCTCGCCGCGCCAGTCGCGGCGGAGCGCGTCGAAGCGGCCTCCCCTCTCTGGCGCCGGCGCGAGCCATAAAGGACGAGAAGGCCGGCGCCGATCATGGTGAAGAAACCCCACGACACCCAGGAGGTGGAGTCGAAATTGCTGATCTTCGAGACACCGAGGGCAAGAGGCGTGAACGGTTCGACCTTGATCGGCGCTGTCGGATCCAGGTTGCGCCCGAATCGATGCAACCACCACTGCAGATCAACGAGGATGACGAACGGCGATATCAGGATCACGGCGGCCGCCAGGCGTGCCAGCCAACGATGCACCACGCCCAACCACGCCAGCGCAGCCAACCCGACGAGCAGGAAGGGAAACAGTGACATTTCCGGTGCGGGCACGGTGTCGATGTGCTCCATGCCGACGTAGTGGTTGATGATGTTGATCTCGCGCAGGTCACCGATGACCTCGGTGCCGTACGCCGTCATCCGCAGGCCTCCCGGATACTGCGGAGCTCGCAGCGTCATTTGCCAGAAAGGGACCCAGGCGGACAGCGCCAGCAGGACGGTGGCGACGACGGTGCAGAGAAGCTGCGCGCGCAGGCCGGCCCACGGTGGACGACCCTCGCCGCCTTCGGGCGCATGCCGGCGGTCCGACAGGCCGCTCATCGCCCTGGCCTCCGCCGCTCCTGACGCGCAAACGAGGTATGGGCGGCTCGAAGCTCGTCGAACGACGCGTACGCGGTTGCATCGGGCTTCGCCACGAGGCGTTCCCACTCCGCGACGTGCGCCGTGGCCACGATGCCGCCCGCCATCGGCGTCCGCAGCGAGTCGGCGCGCACGAACATGGCTTGCTCCTCGGTGATCCAGGCGTCGTCCCGCACGTCACGAAACCACAGTCGCACCACCGCATCCGAACGCTCGTCGGCCAGCGCGTTCAGCAGGCAGCCGACATCGTCAAAGCTCTTGTAGACGCCTTCGATGCGGTACGCAGCGGCGTAGCGCGGCTCGGAAATCAACATCGTGCAGTGCGCGCACGCCGATCGGTCGACGCGGATCTCGGGAGGACCATCCACGGCCGGCGCACAGCCGCCGATCGCGGCGACGATAACGAGCGCCGGGAGGTGCCGCGTCCAATCGCGTCTCATGATTCCCATCAGTTCCGGGGTGATGGGATCGGGGGCGGGCGCACCGTTGCCGAACGGCCCGCCCCCGAACCGGTCAGACTACTGCCCTTCGACGATGATCCATCCCTGCATCTCCAGGTGCAGGGCCGAGCAGAACTCGGTGCAGTAGAAGGCGTATGAGCCCTCGGTGTCGGCAACGAATTCGACGGTCACCGTCTCGCCCGCGTCGATGCTGATGTTGATGTCTTTGTCGGGAACGGCAAAGCCATGCGTTGCATCGGGGGCTTGCTCGATGTTGGTCAAGTGGACGATCACACGGTCACCCTTCCTGACCGGGACGACGTCGGGGGCAAACTGGCTACGCACGGCGCTCATCCAGACCTCGGTGACGCCGTCGCGGTGCTCGATGCGGGCCTCGCCACCACCCTCGATGGCATTCGGGTCGCGCTCGAGCGTGGCGGCAGAGGTGCCCAGGGCATAGACCTGCTCCGCCTGCACGAGATCGGCGCTCATGATCTGTGCGTAGTGCGGCTCGCCGATGCCGATCGGCATGTCGTACAGCACGTCCATGGTCTCGCCGCTGAGATCGACGAGCTGGAAGTTCTGCGGGTGCAGCGGGCCGACGTTGGTGAAGCGGTCGATCGACCACTTGTTGAGCGCTACCAGGTATTCGCCACGGGGGTTCATGGTGTCGCCGTGCGCCGCGGCGAGGTGACCGATGTTGTAGTGCACCCCGACCTTGTCGACGAGCTGGAAGGCGTCGCCTCCCTCGTGCCACGGCGTTCCCAGGGACCACTTGGCGACGGCGCTTTCGAGAAACAGGGACGTGTAGCCGTACCCGTCGCCGTCGTATTGGGTATGCAGCGGTCCCTGGCCGACCTCGACCTGGCCGGCAACGGCGGCATCGAAGCTGACGATGGGAACGCCATAGTCGTCGGTGCTCTCGAAGTTGCCCGCGGCGATGGCGGCCTGGATCTTGTCGAAGCCGTACACCGTGACGTTCGGGTCGAGCTTGCCCGACACCGTCAGGTAGTTGCCGTCCGGTGAGACGTCGACTCCGTGCGGGCTCTTCGGCTCCGGCACCAGGTAGAGGATCCCCTCGGCGACTGCCGTCTCCAGTGAGATGAGGCGGATGCCGTTGGACATCTCGAAGTTGCCCTCGGCGATCACCTCTTCGGCCCTCTGCCAGTTGATCAGGTGCATGAAGTCGAAGTCGTACTGCGAGGCCCCGACCTCGAGGGGCGGCTGGCCGAAGTTGTTGCCGCCGGTGGCGCGTTCGGCGTTGTACGAGTTGATGAAGCCCCAGCCGTAGCTCGGGCCCTTGCCGGCGTCGGCAAGGTCCTGGGTGTATGGCGGCAGCTCGATCTGGAAGCTGTCCTCCAGTACCAATCGGCCGGAGTCCTGGTCGACCGCCAGCCAGGTCGAGTACCCACGGTAGATGTCACCGTAGTTGTTCAGGTGCTGGTCGACGGTAACGGAGCCGCCTTCCTTGGCGTTCCAGCGCTTCAGGCTCGGCGTCATCGACGAGATGTGCACGTACTTGGTGTCGGGGGTGGCGAAGATGCCGCCGTGTGACGTCTGGATGTTGGGCACGGCCATGATCTGCTTGGTACGGAAATCGTGCAGGTCGACCATGGCGATGCGTCCATGCGCCCGATCGTTGATGTAGAGCCAGCGGCCGTCGTAGTCGCCGTCGGTCTCCGAAAGCGCCGGATGGTGGCTGTCCCCCCAGCGCAGCTCCTCGTTGCCCGTGGACGCTTCGCTCAGTGCGCTGACGGACCAGTCGGCTCCGTAGCCGTAGCCCTGCCAGGGCTCCGGCGTGAACACGCCGATCACCTTCAGCAGGCGCATCGACGGGATCCCGACCACCAGAACCTGGCCCGAGTGGCCGCCGGAGCCGAACAGCAAGTATTCGTCTCGGGCGCCGGTGGGGACATACGTCTTGATCGCCCGGGCGGCGTCCTCCGGGCTGATTCCCCGTTCGGTGGCCACCGCCATGAGGTCGCCTTGTGCCGGGGCTGCGCATGCGCCCGCCGAAAAGGACATCCCGGCCACGGCCAACGCGACCGCGGCACCCACCACCGCCGCAAGCGGCCCTGTGGATTTGAAGAATCTCATTCTCGTTCTCCTTTCCGCCTTTCGGCGCGACGAGGACAGCTCGTGTGCTTCGTTGCCACGAACAGGTAGTACGACGAGCGCGTCCGTGTTGAAACCGGGCGAGGTCGTGTGTGTATGACGACGATCATGTAGATTGCGTATTGGGAAGTTCCGCGGCCGCGAGCGCGTTCAAGCGGGCCAGGGACCCATAGATCACGCGCTGGTCGCGCTCGACGTGCCGGGCCAGCTTGTCGTAGACGACGCCGCAGAGGGTCTCGAGGTCACCGGTCTCACCCCTTCCCGCCGCCAGCTCGTCCATGAGCGCCAGGTCTTCGGCCAGCGCCGCGTGTTCGCCTTCCAGGACCTCCTGCAACTCCGGAGTCACGTAGCGAGCACGTCCGAACACAGCGCATCGCTCGAGCTCGGCATGGATGAGAACGGCCACCCCCAGGTTCAGAACCGCGCTGGCGTCTGTGCGGTCGGTGGCGCGTAGGCTGGAAACCAGGCGTCGATGCGATCGCGAGGCGCTCGCCAGTGAACCCGCGGAACCGGTGTCGTTCGACATGCGGCCAAGACTAGGCGTGGTATCGCCGTTCGCCTATGACGACCGTCATACGGCCCCACCAGTCCCCCGGGACGGCCGCCCGAACGGCGGCACGCCCCACGCAACCGGCGGCCTCTCAGCAGGGTTCGAGACTCCGGACGGGGAAGAGCGGCCCGGCACGCGCGACGCCTCAAGAAATGGCGAGCAACTCCAGTGCAGCCCGGTCGAGTATGGTGAACCCGTCTTCTTCGGTTGCGACGATGCCGTCCTTGCTCCAGCGGCTCATGATGCGGATGCAGGTCTCGATCGTCGTACCCGTCAGATCGGCGAGCTCCTGTCGCGAGAGCGCCATGGGTATCTTGATTCGGCCTCCCGCCGCTAAGCCCTGTTCCTCGGCGAGCTTGAGGAAGAAGCGTGCCAGGCGGGGCTCGACCTTTCCGCCGGTCAGCTCCGTGATGCGCGTCGTCAGCTCGATGAGTCGGTGGGTCAGGCCGATCAGCAGACCGCGCACCAACGTCGGATACTCCCGCAACATCTCGAAGAATCGCTGGCGCGGCAGCCTCAGGCAAACCGTGTCGGCCAACGCGACGGCGGTCGCCGGGAACGGCCGCTCCTCGAAGCTGGCCACGGCTCCGAACGGCTCGCCCACCCCCATGATCTCCAGGATCACCTGCTTGCCGGAGGGCGTCAGCTTGTACACCTTGACCCGCCCGGTCACGACGAAATAGAAATGGTCCGAAGGGTCGCCCTCGGCGAAGATGCAGTCACCGCGCTCGTAGAGCTTTCTGTCACAGGCGGCGGCGAGGACCTTTCGGTCGGCGGGGGAGAGCCGGCGAAACACGGATACGCGCTCCCGCAGTTGCTCCGGGGGGGCTGTCATTCGCAGGCTCCCAAGCTCCGCATCACCGCCGCCCTCGAAGGGCGCTCACGGCCGTTCCGCACGTCGGACGGCCCTCCAACGAATGAGCGCGCCTGCATCGTGAACGACACCGTCGATCCGATCGCCTTCCACCAGCCCGTGATACGCGACCCGTCGAGCCGAGCCGTCGCCGGCCGTCACGAAGAAGGAGACACTCGATCCGAGGACGTACAGGTCACGCATTGGCGTCTCCCGCCCACCGGCCTCAGTCGATGCGACGGGGATACCCGGCAAGCCGTCGGCCGCATGCTCCCCAGTATTCCCGCTCCAGCGGGTCGCCGTCCACAGTCCCCCCTCGCGGCGAAGGCGCAGCGCCCATTGGGCTCGGAACGGCTCGCTCACCGGACCTACCTCCCAGACACCCTCCATGGCGGCGGCTCGCCGCCGGGCAACGACCGCGTCATCTCGCTTTGCGACGCCGGCGGGTGGCACCGACGTCGTGCGGGCAGCCCGCCCGCGAAAGCGGTCGTCCTCGACGACACCGGAGAGGCGGAGTCCTCCGAGCACCGGATGATCACGGACGGTCGCAATCGTCGCCCGATGCCCGCTGACGACTCCGGTCACCGGCACGCTATCCGAATCGAGGGTCAGCTCGCCCTCGAGCTCCTGGAACCTCTGCAGCAGGCGCAGCACGGCCCCCCCGACGGGAGTCACCACGTCCCGGTCATCGCCGGTCGGATTCTTCTCCAAGCTGATGTCCCACACCCCGCCTACACCCGCCGGGATCGTCCACAGGAAGAGCTCGGCCGGGGGCTCGATCGCCAAGACCTCTTCGCGGTCCGGCCTCCATTCGGCCATGTCGAACGCGTGCGACACCACCGGGGTCCCGGGCCGCAGATCGGCGAACAGCTTCGGCCGCAGCAACAGGTTCACCGTCGGCAGCAGATACAAGGTCACGACCGTGGCCTCCCCCAGCGCCGCGTCGAACAGATCGCCCTGCACGAACTCGACCCGATCGCCGACACCGGCCGCCGCGGCGTTCCGGCGACTCTCACGGATCAGCAGGGGATCCAGCTCGAAGCCTCGGCCCCGGGCGCCGTATTCCCGCGCGGCCCGAACGACGATGCGACCGTCGCCGCTACCGAGATCGAAGACGAAATCCTCGGCGTCGACATCGGCAAGCGTGAGCATGCGACGCACCACCGCCGTCTGCGTCGGGACGTACGGCACGTCGCCATGACGCTCCGGCGCGCTCACCCGCTCCCAACCGAGCCAAACGGCGAGGAGCAAGCCCACAACCAAGACGCCGCGCAACAGCAACTTCTGTGTCACGATTTGCCCCGATCCGAGCCGCTTTTGATCAGCATCCAATGTCTATGACCACTCATCACAACTCGATCACACTTCGAGTGCCCGAAAGCTTGGCCCGATCTTTGCAAGAGTATCAAGCGTAGGCCAGATAGCGACAAGGGGACCGACCGATGCACCAGCGACCCTCGCGGCAGCGGGGTTTCACGCTCGTCGAACTGATCGTCGTGGTAGCCGTGCTCGGCATCCTCGTGGCCATTGTCGTTCCGGCACTGCTGGCCGCGGCGGACCGATCGCGGCAGCGGCGCAGCATGGCAGAGATGAGCATCATTGCCAAGGCCAACGGCATGCAGCAGGTGGATTCCGGCTTCTACGTGGCCGTTCTGGCCGACTTGTCACCGGACTACTTGGCAAACGTGCCGCCGGAAGACGGCTGGGGGAATGCCTGGGTGTACGTTCCCGGGGGGAATCGGCTCACCTACCAGTTGACCTCGCTCGGCAAGGACGGGGCCAACGGGCCGGCGCCGCCGAACCCCTGGTTCAACGAGCCCTTCGAGCCCGACATCATCATGGACACGGGCCATTTCATCCAGAACCCGACGAATCAGTAACCGTCCTGGGACAGCCGTGTTCCGGCGCTCGTGTGACGAGAAACGGCAGCGGGGGTGACAATAGTTGTCACTCAACGGGCGCACGTGAGATGGCGGCCCCCATCCAGGCTCAGGGTTACACCGGTAATCCAGCCGGCATGCGGCGAAGCCAGGAACAGAACCGCATCCGCGATGTCGTCCGGCTCCCCCACCCTCCCCAGCGGGTGCGTCGTTCGGCTGTGGTCCAGGAACGCACGGTAGGCATCCTCCGGCATGCCGCCACGGCGGTGGAGGTTGCTGACCACGACGCCGGGATTCACGGCGTTGACCCGCACGCCGGATTCGGCCAGCTCGAGAGCGGCGCAACGGGTCAACTGATCGACGCCTGCCTTGCTGACGCAGTAGGCAAGAACTCCCGGAAAGGATCGCAGCCCGGTGACGCTCGATACATTGACGATGTTTCCCCGGGTGGCTCGCAGGTGCGGCAGCGCCGCCTGCATGAGGAGGAAGATGCTGTCCAGGTTGATCCTCATCATGGCGCGCCATTCTTCCAGCGTCGTCGACTCGAGGTCGCCGGAACCGATGATGCCGGCAGCATTGACGACGACGTCCAGCCTCCCACCGAAAGCGACCGCCTGCTCGACCGCGTCCCCGCAGGCCTGCGGTTCGGCGAGGTCGGCAACGACAGTCGTCGCGCGTTCTCCTTCGCCGCCGACCGCGGCAGCGGTGTCCTTCAGGGCGGCCCTGTCGCGCCCCACGAGGGCAACGGACGCGCCTTCCTGGGCGAGCTTCACGGCGGCGGCGCGGCCGATACCGCTCGAGGCCCCGGTGATCAGGGCGACGCGTTGCTCGAAAAGCATGGCCACTTCTTTCCTCCCGTCTGTTTCGCTCAGAGCCGGGCCGGTCGCTCACGGGTGAAGCTGTGCCAGTGGGCCTGCCGCCAGATCTGCGGCTGCAAGAACACCAGCACCGTCATGACCTCCAGTCGGCCGACCCACATGTTGACGAACAGCACCCACTTGCTGACAGGGTCGAAATCCGCATAGGCCGCCATCGGACCGACGGTGCTGAACCCGGGCCCGATGTTCCCGAGCGTCGCGATGCTCGCCGTGATACCCGTGAGCATGTCTGCGCCCAGCCCCACGAGGATGACGACACTCGTGGAGAACATCGTGAGGTAGAGCAGGAAGAAGGCAACAATCGACTGCATCACCTCGGTAGAAACGACTCTCTTGCCGAGCCGTACAGGGCGCACGCCGTGCGGATGCAACACCTTGAAGAGCTCCACGTAGGTGAACTTGGCCACCAGCCACAACCGAATCAATTTGGGCCCGCCGGCAGCCGAGCCGGCGCAGCCCCCCAGAAACATGAGCACGAGCAGCACCGCTTTGGCGCTGTCGCTCCACAGGTTGAAATCATCGCTGGCAAAGCCGGCCGTGGTCAGAATCGTCAGAACCTGAAACGACGACTGCCTGGCGATGGTTTCGATCGAGGCCTCGCGAAGAACGCCGCCTTGTGGTGCCGACGCCAGATACGCCTCTCCCGGATCCAGAGAGAACTCGTACAGGAAGACTCCCAGCAGCAGCGCCGCCCCGACGACAACCAAGACGTACACGCGGAACTCCTCGTCGCGAAGCAACGACATCGGCCTGCCGCGAAAGAACCGGTACCACAGCGAATAGTTGGCGCCGGCAATGAACATGAAGCCGATGAACACCCACTCGATCGCCGGGTCAGCGTAGCCGGCAATACTCTCGGGATTCGGCGAGAAGCCGCCCGCGGACATCGTCGTGAAGGTGTTGCAGATGGCGTCGAACAAGGGCATCTCGAGGGACCACAAGATCGCCACCTGAAGGACCGTCAACCCTACGTACAAGGCCCACAGGCGGATCGCCGTGTGCCGGATACGCGGCGTCAGGCGATCCTCGTCCGGACCCGGGGCCTCGGCAAAGAAAAGCTGTCTGCCGGCGATCGCCAACGCCGGCAGGATGGCAATGAACAGGGCGATCACACCCATGCCGCCGAGCCATTGCGTCATGCCACGCCAGAAGAAAACGCCTTCCGAGTAGAGACTGAAATCCCGGAAGATCGTCGCCCCGGTGGTCGTCAGCCCGGACATCGACTCGAACGCCGAGTCGACGACGCTCAGACCGCTCCACCAGTAGGGAATGGCGGCAAACAACGAAACCACGAACCAGGAGAACGCCACCACGGCGATGCCCTCGAGCCGGGACAACTCTGGCCGGCTGCGATCCAGTCGGCGCATCGCCTCGCCGACGAGCGCCGCACTCCCGCCCGCGACGGCGAACCCGACTGCCTGAACATGGTTGCCGTAGAGCAGGTCAACCACCAGCGGGGCGATCAGCAACGCACCGAAGAGCCGCAGGATGAGGCCGATGATGTGGGCGACGACCGCGAGACGCATTGGCGTACCAGGCGAGCCCTCCGGGCCACGCCGCTAGAAGTAGTTTTCGACCGCTGGTTTGGAGTCCTCGGTGGATACCACCAGCAGGTGGTCCCCCGGCTTTATGTAATCGTCGCCGTGCGGAACGATCGTCCGACGCCCGCGAATCACCGCGCCGATGATGGCCCCGGGTACCGGCGGCAACTTGCGCACCTTGGTCACCGGGTAGTCTTCGGGGACCACCAGCTCCAGCACCTGCGCCTTGCCCTGTTCGAGAGTGGCGAGCAGCTCGGCGCTGGTGCCGCGCAGCATGTTCTGCACGGCAAGGACCGCGGTGATGCGGGCGTTGAGGGGCACGTCGATCCCGACGTTCTCGAACAGACGGATGTTGGCGGCCTTGTCGACGCGCGTGATGATCTTCGGAATCCCCATCTGCTTCGCCAGCAGGGAACCGAGGAGGTTCTTCTCGTCGTCGCTGGTGACGGATACCAGGACGTCCGATTCGGCGATGTTCTCCTGCCGCAACAGCGCCAGGTCGCTGCCGTCGCCGTGCAAGACCATGCAGTCGAGCTGCCCGGCGATCTCGTCGGCGCGCTTCTCGTCCACCTCGATGAGCTTCAGACGTACGCCGCCTTGCTCCAGGCGTTTCGCAAGCGTCACCCCGACGGTCCCGCCGCCGATCACGGTGACCGCGCTGACACCGGTCTTGCCCTGCTGGAATACGGATTGGCTGAAGCGGGAAAGCTCACGCCGCTTGCCCATGAAGATGACCTTGTCACCGGCGTCGAAGATCGTCTCCGCCCCGGGAATGGTGAGCTTGCCGGAGCTGATCATCGCCACCGCCAGGACGCGCTTCGGGATGCCCGCATCGATGACGCGTTGGCCGACGAGGCTGGAGTCCGGTCCGATGCGGTACTCCATCAGCCAGATGCGGCCGCCGGCAAACACCTCGACGTCGATGGCCTCCGGCACCAGCACGATGCGGGCGATTTCGTTGGCCAGCATGAGCTGCGGCCAGATGATCTCGTCGATATCGACGATGTCCTCCGAGGGATCACCCCGGAACGACTCGTAGTACTCCTCCTTGGAGACGAAGCAGAAGGTGCGCGAGGCTCCGAGCCGCTTGGCCGCCATGCAGGCAATGATGTTCTGCTCGTCGTATACGCTACAGGCCACGAACTTGTCGTCGGCCCCCAGCTCGATGCCGCGCAGCGTCTCGATGTGGGTCGGCTTACCGCGAACGACCTGCACGTCGAGCCCGTCGAATGGGCGCAGCGCCTCCGGGTCTGCCTCGATGACCACCACGTCACTCGTGGCGGACAGTTCACGGGCAAACTGGTACCCGATCTCTCCGCCGCCCGCGATGATGATTCGCATGGTCCGTGCCTGGTGCCGGTTGGGTATCGAGGGCGGACCTTAACAGATGGTCCGGCGAAAGGCCTGGTTGCCGCAGGCAGCGAGCGACGCAAACGCCGTCCCGCAGCCTCATCGCGGAATGCTAGCCTCCGCGTTCTCTGGATGCCATCCGGCGGCCGGCCGGACCGACGAGGCCGGCGGCGCCTGCAGCGGGCGATTCGTCCGCGCAGCGCTCGTGGCGCTCGACCTCCGCGCCGCGAACTGGACCCCCTGCGGTTCCGACGCGCGCTCAGCGATCCGCGAGCAGCGCCGGGACGACTGCTGCTGCCGAAGCGCGTATCGACACCTCGGTGCGCGAGGTCAGGGGCGTCTCTTCCGGGTTCACCTCGATGATCACCCCACCGGCGCGGCGCGTCACCAGGGCGACACTGGCTGCCGGCTGCACCACCGCGCTGGTCCCCACGACGACGCAGACCTGCGACTGCGAGGCGCAACCGAAGGCCCGATCGATCGCTTCGCCCAGAGGCTCACCGAACCAAACGACATCGGGTCGCAGGAGAGCGCCGCAGCCATCGCATCGCGGCAACACTGCGGCCGAGGTGGTGTCGACAACGTCTCGATGCTCCCGTCGGGCGGCGCAGGAGCTGCAACGAACGCGAAAGAAGCAGCCGTGAAGCTCGAGCGGCAGCGCCGGCGCCGGATCGACACGGGCGCCGTGGCCAGCCTCGGCGTCGCTCGTCTCTCTCTGCGCGCCGCCCTCCTCCCGGCTCGACATCGCCCGGGCGACGGCACGGGCTGCCACCGTGTGGAGACCGTCGACGTTCTGGGTCACGATCACGACGTCGTCACGGCGTAGGGCGAACGCCGCGATCGCCTCGTGGGCGGCGTTCGGCGCTTTCTGCGCCGCCGCGCGGCGGCGTGCTTCGTACCACTCCCAAACAAGACGTGGGTCGCGGCGAAAGGCCTCGGGCGTCGCCAGGTCCTCGGGGCGGTGCTTCCGCCAATGCCCCCCCGGTCCGCGGAACGTCGCCAGTCCCGAATCGGCACTGAGCCCTGCACCGGTAAGTACCAGGACATGGCGCGCTGAGCGCACGATCTCGCGCGCGGCGTCGACCTCAGCGGCATGGGGCTCAACCTCCGCGGCGCTCATCGCTTCAGGCTCCGGTCGTGTTTCGCACGATCCAATCCACCGCCTCGTCGAGATCGGCCACGACTGCCACGGGCGGTGGCGCCTCTGCCGGCAACGGCTCGGCGAGGCGGTTCACCCAGACGGTCGGGATGCCGAGTGAGCCTGCCGGACGAACATCGTGGAAGTAGCTCTGGGCAACGTGCAGAAGGCGCTTCGCTTCGCCCTCGACGTGCCGCAAGGCGCGCTCGAAGTGCGCCGGTGCCGGCTTGTAGGAGCTCAGCTGCTGTGCGGTGACCAGAAGCTCGAAGTCGATCCCGATGCGCGAGAGCGTGCCCGCCAGCAGATCGTCGTCGATATTCGAAAGGATGCCGAGCGCGAACCCGGCGTCCACCAGCCGGCGCAGCGCCCGGCCGGTGTCCGGGAAGGGTTTCCAGTCGGGCAGGCCGTGGGCGAGGTAGCCGGGCACTTCGGGCGGCTCCCAGCCCAGCTCGGCGGCGACCTCGCGCTCGAGACGGCCGAGCACCTCGCGGTAGCTCAGGTACGCGGAAGCCTGCACGCGTGGCTCCGCAGCGTGATAGGCGGCAAGAATTGCAGCGCGGTCCGGGTCCCGGCCTTGTCGCTCAGCCTCGCGCGCGAACGTGCCCGCAATACCGGCATTCCAGTCGATGAGCGTGCCGTAGCAATCGAAGGTGATGATCTCCGGACGGACCATGGTGCCTCTCCGGCTCCTGGATCGTTGCGCACGACAAGCGTAGCAGTCGGGGCGCAAACGGCGCCGGGCGACCGCGGTCCGCCGGCGGCGGGAGTAGAATCGGGATCTGATCGTGACTGAGGCTCGGTGGGAACATGACGATCACGACCGACACGTGGGTACGGGGATTGAACATCGGCGAGGTGCTCCGTCGCCGCGCTCGTGCCGGACAATCCGCACGATGATTGGCCTGTGGCTCGAGAAGGGCGCGCTGGAGCTGAAGACCGATCTGCGCATACCGGAACCGCTCACGACGGAGGCTTTGGTTCGGGTGCTGCGTGCCGGCATCTGCAACACCGACCTCGAGATGGTCCGCGGCTACTACCCGTTCACAGGAATCCTCGGGCACGAGTTCGTCGGCGTCGTCGAACAAGCGCCGGCGGGGCACGAG
>CBDUAS010000007.1:0-18293 GCA_965365185.1 uncultured bacterium
GCATGGATGAATCACTCTCCTCCGTCCGGGTGTTCCGGCCACCGGTTCGCTCGTCGGAGGTCGAGGTTCGCGGTCCTCGCCCTTGCGATCGTGATTGCCTCGCTGACGCCGGGGCACACGCGCGCGTCGATATCCGGCTACTACGTGCTGGATGCTTTCGGGGGGGTTCACGCGGGGGGCGGCGCGGCCGCCCTGCTGCCCGCTACACCGTACTTCGGGTTCCCCATTGCCCGCGACCTGGAGCTCTGGTTCGAATGCTCCTGGCCCACATGCTGGCTGGCCGGGTACTACGTCCTCGACGGTTTCGGCGGCCTGCACACCGCGGGGACGGCACCGCCCGTCTCGCCGCCGCTGCCGTATTTCGCATCCGACGTCGCCGAAGACTTCGAGTACACCACCTGGGGCGAGTCCTACGTCCTGGATGCTTTCGGCAGGGTCCACTACTCGTCCGTCCGGGGCGAGGTGCCGCCGCCCGATCATGAGTGGTGGAAGGGACCGACGAGCGAGTCGGCCAGGGGTGGATGGATCCGGTTCACGCTGTTCGGCGGACAGATCACCTCACTTTCCTATCGGGTGACGCCTGCCGATCAGACCTGCGCCAAAGCGCTGTTTTTGACCGATTCGCAGATTCCGGTGCAGCCGGATGGTTCCTTCAGCGTGACCATCGACGACCTCCACGACGACACCGTCACCATCGATGGAATGTTGACGACGCTCTCGAGCGCCAGCGGGACGGCTGAGTACGTTCTGGTCGGTGGCTACCCCGATCCGCCCTACTGCACGGTTTCCGGCTCCGAGACGTGGACGGCGACGGCGATCGGCGGTCCGACGCCCAATTTCGGCTTCGACATCGCCCGAGACCTCGAGATCGTCCGTTACCTCAGACCCGACCGCGTCTTCTACTACGTGCTCGATCGTCTGGGTGGCGTGCACGCCGGCGGAGGGGAGACACCGGTGTTCGCGCCGGCCACGCCGTACTTCGGCTTCGATATCGCTCGGGATCTCGCGCTGCACGCTCTTTACGATCTCGATGGGTACTGGGTCCTCGATGGGTTTGGTGGAGTGCACACCGCCGGCGCCGCGCCCGTCATCACGCCGGAGACGCCCTACTTCGGCTTCGATATCGCTCGCAAACTGGGGTTCGACATCGATTGCTCCGGCACCTGCCGCGTCAGCGGAATCATCGTTCTCGACGGGCTCGGCGGCCTCCACGCTGGCGGGAGCGCGGTCGTTCCGACGCCGGCGACGCCGTACTTCGGCTTTGACGCGGCGGTGGATCTCGAGGTTTTCCGCTGACCTCCACCTCGGCGATGCGAGCCGGCGGCGTAATCCGCGTTCTAGCGCGAAGCGGATTGGGCCAACCCCAAGCGCCGTGACCGTGCCTCGTCCGCGAGCTCGTCGAGCATTGCCTGAAACTCGGGCTCCTGGCGCAGCAGCGTGTAGTGCGGCTTTTCTCTCGCCCGCCACCAACCGCGACGCCAGCCGTCGTCGATGGCGGCGCGCAGGGCGGCGAGCGCCTCGGGCACGCGCCCCTGCAACGCGTAGATCTCCGCCGGCTCCTCGCGGTAGCGGGTGCGGCGCACGTCCTCGCTTTGCGACGCGATGAACTCCTGGCTGCGCTCGAGCAGCAGCTCGGCGCGGCCGTCATCACCCGTCTGCAGCAAGATGGCCGCCAGGTCGATGGCGGCGTTGATGTTGAAGACGTCGATGACCGGGTCGTCGTCGAGCAGCCTCGGGTAGACGCGCTGCGGGAAGATCAGCGCCTCCGACGCCCGCTGCGCGAGCAGGTTGAAGTAGCCGAGCGGCGTGTACTCCTCGTACGGTCGATCGAGCTGGCCGAGGTAGCCCCAATACGGCATGTCGGCCGCGATGCGCCGGGCGAAAGGAGCGTTGTCGGTGTAGTCGCGACGGTACATGGCGAGGTTCAGCCGGCCGATCTGCGTCCACCGGTTGTCCGGGTCGATGTCGTTGGCAGCGGCCACCCAGCGCGCCGCCTGCTCCTCGTCGTCGAGGTCGAGCCAGACCAGCGCGAAGAGCGCGCGCAGCCGCGCCGAACCGGGGCTCTCCTCGACTGCGCGTTCGTACCACGGCACCGCCCGGTCGGCGCGGCCGAGGGCGTCCCAGTACACCTCGCCGATGTCGCCGTAGCGGCCGCCCTCGTCGGCTCTCACCGCCAGCATCTGCTCCAGCAATTCGAGGGACTCGTCGGTTTGTCCCAGTTGTGCCAGCAGGTTGCCCAGGTTGCGGCGTAACAGCGGGTTCTCGGGGCTCAACGACAACGCCTTCCGGTAAGCCTCGACCGCCGCCTCCAGGTCACCCTTCGCGCGCCAGTACCCGCCCAACGCCATGTATCCGAAAGAAAAAGAGGGCTCCAGCTCGATCGACTTCTCGAAATACGCCAGCGCTTCGTCGAAGCGCCCGGCTTCGAACAGCGACCAGCCGAAATTCTCGTTTTGCACCGGCGACAGCGGGTCAGCACGCAGCGCGTGCGCGACGAGCTCGAGCGTGAAGTCGGTGTTGCCCTCCTGCAGGAACATCGTCCACCAGTAGAGCTGATAGGTGCGTGCGGAGTCGGGATCGAGATCGAGGGCGCGCTCGTATGCGGCCTTGGCCCCGTCGATGTCTCCCTGCCGCTGCAGCGCCAAGCCGCGCATGGCGTGTGCCTCGGCAATGCGGGCATCAAGCTGGAGGGCACGCTCGATGGCCGGTTCCGCCAAAGTCAGAGCCTCGCCCAGCGGCATCGAGCCGTAACGATTCTGCAGCAGATATGCGTCGGCCAGGCCGACGTGGGCGGCGGCGAAATCCGGATCGATGTCGATGGCGCGCTGGAAGCTACGGGCCGCGGCGCGGAAGGCGTCGGCCGTGTAGCGGGCGAGAAAGTATCGTCCCTGCAAGTAGGCCTCGTAGGCGTCGAGGTTGTCGGTGGGGGGCTGGGCGACCCGGGAGGCCCGCTCTCCCATCAGGGGGATGGTCAGGGCGTCGGCCACCCGCGTGGCGATGTCCTGCTGGATGGCGAACAGATCGGATTGCTCGCGGTCGTAGATCTCGCTCCACAGCTCGAAGCCGCTGCTGGCGTCGATGAGCCGGGTCGTGATGCGCACGCGGTCGCCTTGGCGACGGGCGCTGCCCTCGAGAACATGCCCGACGTCGAGCTGCTGAGCGATCTCGCGCACGTCTCGGTTCTGTCCCTTGAAAACGAACGACGACGTACGCGCCGCCACCCGCAGCCCGTCGATCGCGCTCAGCACGCCGACCAGCTCCTCGGCGAGGCCGTCGGAGAAGTAGTCCTGCTCGGGATCACCGCTGAGGTTGGTAAACGGCAGCACCGCGATCGAGCGACGCTCCGGGGAGCCCGGCCAGCGCCAGTTGTTGGCGTTGAGGAGGGCCCAACCCAGCAGCGTCGCGGCAACGACGGTCAGCGCCAGCCCCGCGACGATCCTCCGCCGGCTCCACGGCTTGCCGTCGCCGGCGTGGCTGACCGTGGTCTCTTCCGGGGCTGCGGCCTGCCGGGTGCCCAGGCCAGGCAGTTCCGCTACCGGCCCCGGCACCCCGGCGAGGCCGGGCGCCGGGGCGTCCTCGACGCCGGCCTCGGAAACCTCGGCGATGAACCGGTATCCCTCGCCGGTAACGGTCTGGATGTACTCAGGCCGGCGCGGATCGTCGCCGAGCGCCTTGCGCAGCGCGGAGACCACCTGCAACAGCGCGTCGTCGGTGACGTTGACGTCCTTCCATACCTGCGCAAACAGCTCGTCCTTGCTGACCACCTCGCCCGGGTGCGCGATGAGGCAGCGCAGGACGTTGGCGGCACGCGGCGTCAGGTGGATCTCGGCATCGGAGCGCGACAGTCGGCCGGTGCGGCGCTCGAAGTGGAAAGGTCCAAATACCGACACACCTGTCGGCAGGCGGACGATCTTGCCGCTCCGGTGCGCCGATTCTGACATTTCTCAGGCAATCTCAGGTCCGGCGTCAGGACACGCCGTGCTCTGACGCCCTAGGCTGCGCGTGTCCTCGTCACTCTACGCGCCTCACATCCGTCGTGTCGAGAGGTCTGGCTGTGGAGGTGCGGCTACACGGGCAGCTGCAGAGGCCGCCGCTGTCCCCCGACCAGGAGGTGGTCTGATGACTCTGAACCCGAAAGCCCGCCTGAGCTGTGCAGCGCTGGCTCTGGCGCTCGTGCTGGCGCTGC
This sequence comes from uncultured bacterium, assembly GCA_965365185.1. Classification (GTDB taxonomy): domain Bacteria; phylum Acidobacteriota; class UBA890; order UBA890; family UBA890; genus CBDCGW01. Next base: position 4,187 of record CBDUAS010000007.1, read on the forward strand.
CGACGTTCGCGCCGGCCGGCAACGGGCCCACGCCGACGCCGCTGGCGCCGCTGCCGGGCGACACCGACAGCATCGCCATCAATATCAACGCCGGCGGTGACGTGGTCGGCCGCAGCTTGGGCGCCACCACTACCGGCGTCGTGGGGGATCGACACGGCAACGTCACCATGATGCTGCCGCTGCCGGGCGACATGCACAGCTTCGCCGAGTCGATCAACGCCGGCGGCGACGTGGTGGGCTACAGCCGCAGCGGCGCACCCCCGTGCGGCGCTGGTGATACGGCGGTGAAGTGGGACCGTCACGGCGCCACGATGACGCTGCTGCCGCTGCCAGGCGATAGCGAGACCCGCGGCTTCGGGATCAACGGCCAGGGAGAGATGGTGGGCATCAGCCTTTCCCCGCGACGCCCCGATTGCACCGCCGCCTTCACCGCCGTGCGCTGGAATACGCAGGGTGTTCCCACGGCGCTGGTGTCTCCCTCTGCCGCGCTTCCCGAGGGGTTCGCCAACGGGGTGACCGAAGACGGCACGGTGAACGGCTTCGTCAACGACGCCGTCGGGACCCAGTTCGCCGCCGCAACGTGGGACCGACACGGCGTGCCGACGCTGCTGCCGGCGGGGGCTCCCGGGCCCATCAGCGCCGCATTCGGCATCAACGAGAACGGCATTGTCGTCGGGCCCGCGGGCGACGCCTCCTTCGCCATGACGGCAGTGACCTGGGACCGGTTCGGCAATCCCCCGAGCGTGCTGTCGCCGCTCGGGACCGACCCGGAGGCGTATGCCATCAGCAACAACAACCGCGGCCAGGTGGCCGGCGTCAGCGGCGTGATCCTCGTTGCCGCCATCTTCGGCATCTTCGATCCGCCGGCGACGGCGGTGCGGTGGGATCAGCAGGGCACGCCGACTCCGTTGCCGCCGCTGCCGGGCGACGCGTTCAGTTACGCCGGCGGTATGAACGAAAGCGGCCAGGTCGTGGGCTTCAGCCATGACCCGGCCACGGATCGGGACACTGCGGTGGTGTGGCGATAGCAGGTGTCGAGGGCCGCGCACGTGCCGCAACACGCGCCGGGAACCCGCGCCCGCGTCGACGGGCGGCAAGGTTTCCCCTGGTCCGCTTGCCCGCATTGGGGCTAGAGTGCGTCCACTCGTCGGAGGAATTCTCATGGGCCAACGAATGAGTGCAGCGAAGCTGCGGTGCGCTCTCGTTCTGCTCGCGGCGCTGGCCATCGCTTTGCCGGCGGCGGGGCAGCGCGACACGGGCGGTATCGTGGTTCACGCCGTCGACATCGACGGGTTCGCCTTGCCCGGGGTGCAGGTGGTGGCGCGCGGGCCGGTGGGTACGCAGACGCAGTACACCGGACTCGATGGCTCGGCCCGCTGCGCCGGTCTCTACCCGGGGACCGGCTACGAGGTCACGTTCTCGCTCGAGGGATTCAAAACACTGGTGCGCGCCGGCCTCGTCGTGCGGGCGGCGCGCACCACCCTCATCGAGGTCACCCTCGAGATCAGCGCCGTCGCCGAGACCATCAACGTGCTCGGGGAGAGCCCTGTGGTCGATACGCGCGGCACCAACGTCGGCACCACCTATACCAACGACCTGATCGACATGAGCCCGACCGCCAGCGGCGTGTGGGCCGGCGTGCTCGATCACGTGCCCGGGGTGATGAGCAGCCTTGACGTCGGCGGCGACACCGCCGCCGCGGCCGAGCGTCCGCGCGCCTGGGGATCGAAGGGCCGCACCAACCAGTACAACATCAATGGCGGCGACGTTACGGAGCCGTTCTTCATGGGGTTCACGGAAGCGTACTTCTCGATCTATTCGTTCGAGGAGGTGTCGGTGTCGCTGGCGGCGCAGGACATCGAGACCAAGACCCCCGGCGTGGTGATGAACGCGGTGGTCAAGAGCGGCAGCAACGACTGGCACGGCGGCGTGAAGTACTTCTACGAGGGTCCGGGCCTGGTGAGCGACAACGTCGACGAAGAGCTCGAGGCCGAGGGCGTCACGGAGGGTACGCCCAACGAGCTGCTGTCGGACCTCGACCTGCAGATCGGCGGCCCGCTGGTGCGCGACCGCGTCTGGGTGTTCGGCGACTACTGGCGCTTCGACCTCGACCAGGTCGTCCTCGGCCTCGACGAGCGCGACCGCATCGACCTGCGCAACTGGACGTTCAACGGCAACGGCCAGATCAACGAAAACCACAGAGTCTCGGCGCGCTACTTCGACTCGAACAAGTACCGCAGCAACCGCAGCGCCTCGCGCGCCCGCCCCTATCTCGGCTGGGTGAACCTCGTCACGACGCGCACGCCGCAGGCGCAGTGGCAGGCCGTACTGGCGCGCGATCTCTTCCTCGACCTGCGCTACAGCTCGACCACCACCGACTTCGCGCTGGTGCGGCGCTGGCCGCCGGGCGCCGACGAGCTCGGCGCCGTGCCGTCGGAGGATTCAGCCACATTGGACTTCGCCCTCGGCGACTACGTGCCGCGGCCGAGCCTGCCACGGAACGAGTTTCGCAATGCCCAAACGTCGCACGACATCAACGGCACGATGTCCTGGTACGTCACCGGCGAGCGCACCGCGCACGACATCAAGTTCGGCGTCAAGGGGCAGTCGTGGGACTTCCACGCCCCCTTCAACGCTCCTCCAGGCTACCTGCGGTACGTCGATTCGCGCCGCCCCGACGAGGGCAACCCGGCATGGGCCGACGGCGTTCCGGTGGAGATCCGCCTGTACAACGTCCAGACCTGCATCGTGCTCGACGACGATTGCTGGCAGCGCGGCAACGCCGTCACGGTCGAAGGCTCCGCGGCGGGGCTCTTCGTGCAGGACACGTTCACATTCGACAACCGCTTGACGGTGACCGGCGGGGTGCGCTGGGACTACGCCACCAACCGCAATCCGGCTCAGAATCGGCTCGCCTCGCCCTGGTGCGGCCTCGAGCCGCTCGCCAACCCGGAGATGTTCTGCGCCGGCTCGTTCCCGGCGCAGCCGCCGGTGACCTGGAAGGACCTCGTGCCGCGCGTCGGGCTGGTGTACGACGTGCTGGGCGACGGACGCTGGGCGATCAAGTTCAACTACTCGCGCTACGCCGAACCGCTCGGCGGCCGCTTCGCCGCCGACACCAACGTCAACGACATCGGCCGCGAGGACTGGAACTGGACCGACGAGAACGGCGACGGTCGCTTCCAGTTCGGCGAGCAAACCTCGTTCCGCGACGCTCGCTTCCCGGTCGCCACCATCGCGGTCGACCCCCAACTGCGCTCGCCCTTCCACAACGAGTTCACCTTCGGCCTCGAGCACGAGCTCGCCGACAACGTGCTGTTGTCGGTTACGGGGATCATCCGCGGCCTGGACGACGACATCGGCGTGGTCGACGTCGGTCGCCCGTTCGGAGCGATGCTCGACAACCCGCGTTGCCTGGCCGAGTGCGTACCCGACATGAGCACTTGGGCCGACCCCTATTACCCGGTGATGAGCGTCGATCCGGGCAACGACGGCGTCATCGGCACCGACGACGACGGCCTGCCGGTGACGCTGTGGGCGCGCGATCCCGCAGTGGCGAACGATGCCCGGTACCTGAGGACCAACACGCCGACGTGGGGCTTCGAGGACTACACCGACTACAAGGGCGTCAGCTTCGTGGTGCAGAAGCGCTGGGCGGGCAACTGGCAGATGCTGGCCTCGTACGACTACGGGCGCGGCTACCAGGCCGATTGGGGCACCACGCCCGCCGAAGTCGACAACTACCGCCGGCAGGAGCTGTACGGATCCCGCCCGCACGTGTTCAAGCTCACCGCCAACTATCTGTTCGCCGAGCCCGTGGGCGTGAACCTGGGCCTGTTCGTGCGCTCCAACTCCGGCGAGCCCGTGCGGGCCATGTACCGCTACCCGCGGGCTCTCATCCAGCCGCCCAACAGCCCGTATTGCTGCCAGGGCAACCAGACCCGCGTGATCGATGCGCGCGGCGAGGGAAACGTCGTCGGCAGCCAGCGGCCCGAGCGCGAGGATTTCGTCACCATCGTCGACGTCCGCGCCGAAAAACAAATCTCCATCGGCCGCTACGGAACGCTGCACTTCTATTTCGACGTCTTCAACCTGTTCAACAGCAACGTCGTGACCGAGTTCAATTGGAACCTCGGGCGGCGATACGGCGAGATTCAAGACATCCTGCCGCCGCGGGGGATCCGCATCGGCGGGGCGTGGGATTTCTGATGATGCCCGATGCGTGTCTGGTGCGTTGCGTCCCGATGACGCTGGTGCGTGAGTCCGGCGTCGTCGTCCAGGGCCGCAGCGGGACTGAGGCAGCGACGCCATGATCGGAACGACGCTCGGCAACTACGAGATTCGCGAGCCGCTCGGCGCCGGCGGCATGGGCGAGGTGTACCGCGCCCACGACACCAACCTGAAGCGCGACGTCGCCGTCAAGGTGCTGCCCCAGGAGCTCAGCGGCGACGCCGATCGCCTCGCACGGCTCGAGCGAGAGGCCTACTTGCTCGCCTCGCTCAACCACCCCAACATCGCCACGATCTTCGGCCTCGACGAGATCGACGGCACGCGCTTCCTGGTGCTCGAGCTGATCGAGGGCGAGTCACTGCAGCAGCGCCTGGAGCGCGGTCCGCTGCCGATCGAGGAAGCGCTCGGGATTTGCGGCCAGGTCGCCCGCGCGCTCGAGGTGGCGCACGAGGCCGACATCGTGCACCGTGATCTCAAGCCGGCGAACGTGCTCATCACGTGCGACGACCACGTCAAGGTGCTCGACTTCGGCATCGCCAAGACGCTCGGCCCCACCGACGACAACGATCCGGAAGCGCGTGCCACGGCGCTCACCGCAGCCGGCACGCTGGTGGGCACGGCGCCCTACATGAGCCCCGAGCAGGTGCGCGGCGAGGCCATCGACAAGCGAGCCGACGTGTGGGCGTTCGGCTGCATGCTGTTCGAGACGCTGGCGGGAACGGGGCCCTTCACCCGCGAGACCGTCGCCGACACGCTGGCCGCGATCGTCGGCGAGGAGCCGAACTGGGACTTGCTGCCGCCCGAGGTCTCCGCCGCGACGCGCATGCTGATGCACCGCTGCCTGCAGAAGAACCCCAAGGTGCGCCAGCGCGACATCGGCGACGCCTGGGTGGAGATCAACCAGTCGCGCTCGCTGCCCGGCGGCGTGCCGATGTCGATGCCGCCGACCCTGGCCGCGCGAGCGAGCGGGCTGCGCCGAGGGGGGGCCGCCGTGCTGGCCGCCGGTGCGCTCGCGATCGGCGCCTTCGCGGGATCGTGGCTCGGGCCGGAGCCGTCGCCCCTTCCACGAGTGCCGCTGTACCTCGACTTCGACCTGCCCGAGGAAACGGCCCTCCCCACAGCCGCGGGTCCGACCATCGCCATCTCTCCGGACGGCAGCAGAATCGCGATGGTGCTGAACGGCCCCTCGGGCCCGCAGCTCTACCTGCGCCGCCTCGACGAGCCCGGCGAGCCGCAGCCCGTCCGGGGAAGCGAGCATGCGGCCTACCCGTTCTTCTCGCCGGACGGCACCTGGCTCGCCTTCGACACGGCCAACGGCGGCATCGCAGCGGTCTCGCTCGAGGGTGAGGACTCGCAAACGCTGTGCCGGGCGTGCCGGCGCGGGGCGTGGGGCGACGACAACAGCATCTTCGTGCAGGCCACCGGTGAAGACGCCGGCTCCTTTTGGGCGCGCATCGCCGAGCCGGGCGCGCCCATGGAGATGCTGCCGCCCGCCAGCCTGGACGGGGAGAGGCTATGGCCGAATCGCGTCGACGTGCTGCCGGGCTCGCGCGCCGTGCTCTTCCAGGAAGAAAACGCCGTCTATGCCTACTCTCTCGACACGCAGAAGGTGGTCGTGGTGGAGCGAAACGAGGCCACGGACCCTTACTATGCCGGCGGCTACGTGCTGTTCCCGCGCGACAACACCCTGTACGCCGTGCCCTTCGACGTCGATACCCTGAGCGTGGGCGAGCCGATCGTGGCACAGCTCGGGGTGCTCACCGAGCCCGGCGGTGCGATGCACGCTGCCGTCTCGCGGGACAGCGGCATCCTCGTATTCGCGCCGGGCCGCACGGTCACCGGTTTTCGTCTCGGCTGGGTCGACCGCAGCGGGGTGTTCACGGAGATGGCCTCGGACGAGGACCACATCGGGGCCTACCCGCGCGTGTCGCCCGACGGCCGGCGCATCGCGCTGGGGATGGCGTCGGACCCGGACGCGGGGATCTGGCTGTTCGACGAGAGCACCGGAGCGTTGGACCGGTTCCACCTCGTCGACCACGTCAGGGTCAGCAACCTCAATCATCCGGTGTGGTCGCGGGACGGCTCGTCGCTCACCTATCGCGAGGTGCGCAACACGGTCGGTGACGACGGCGAGACCCGTCGCGAGCAGGTCATCGCGCGCAAGCAGATCGGCGGGTCCCGCGACGAGGAGACGCTGCGGACCGTGCCCTACGCGACCGCCCACAGCTGGGTGCCGGCAGACTGGACACCGGACGACCAGCGCCTCGTCTATCGCGTCGCGACGCAATCGCCGCGCCTGCTGTTCGCCCCCCCGGGTGCGCAGGTGCACGATGCGCAGCTCTTCGAGGACACGCTCGACAACGACGCCTACACCCTGTCGCACGACGGCAAGTGGCTGGCCTACGTATCGCGGCGGCTCGGCGCCGACTCCGTCTACGTGCGCCCCTTCCCCGACGGCGAGGAGATCAAGGTGGCAGACGGCAACGAGCCCCGCTGGGGACCGGACGACCGCGAGTTGTTCTACATCGCCGGCAACCGTCTCATGAGCGCACAGGTACGGGTGACCGACGGCGATTTCGGCGTTGCCGGGCACGAGGATCTGTTCGGCGTGATCGACTACCCCCCCAGGCGGGGAGTGCGCGCCCGCTATGACGTCCATCCGGACGGCAATCGTTTCGTCGTTGTGCGGCCGAACAGCGTCGACGAGGCGCGCGTCGTGCGGGTGGTGGTCAACTGGTTCGACGAGATCGCCCGCCTGACGAGCGAGGGGCGATAACGATGGTCGTGATTCTGCGCCCGTTCCCCTTCAGTTCAGCGCCGCAGCTCTTCCGGTATGAGACGGTGATGCGATCGGATCGTGTCGTCGAGGCTGCACAGCGGCACGCGTCGGGTGAGGCTGTGTGCGGCGAGCAATCGATCGAAGGGATCTCGCGTCCAGTTGAGCGGCAGAGCGTGACGGAAGACCGCGGCGAATGGGGCGTCGTCGAGGACGAAGCGCGGGTCAGCCACGAGTGCCTCGGAGAAAGCGGGGTTGTCGACGCTCAGCCGCCCCACCTCGGAGAGAAACTGGATCTCCAGCAGAGCCACGGGGGATACACCCCACGGCCGGTAGGCGTCGACCCAGCCGAACTCCCGGAGTCGCGGCGAATCGGTCACGAGCCAGATGAGGAAATGTGTATCGAGCAGAAGCGTCACCGGCTCTTCTTCTCGATGAGCTCGACGCCCTCCTCGGTCCACGTCCAGGACCAGCGCTCCGCCGCCTCGGCGTCCGGGGCCTGAATCAGTAAGCCGTAATCCGGGACGGCCGCGGTGGATTCGTCCGGGTCCTCGCAGGAGAGCACGATCCGCCTTCCGCGGCGCTCGATGACGACCGTTTCGCCGGCCACGATCTCGTCCAGCAGACGAAACCAGTCCTTGCGAGCGTCCGAAGCCGTGACTCTCTTCATATGTACAATGTACATGTGGATGGCCACTGCATCAATCGTTCTGTGGGCAGTCGCGCGGACTCTCTCTTCATGAGACGGCCACGGGAACACCGGACGCCCAAAGAACCGTCATCTGACGGACCCGGCGCACTCCGCCTCGATCCGCTGCTATAAGGCCGCTGCGAATCGGCGTCATCGCCGGGCGCGGAACGAGGCCGCTGACGATTGACGAACCTGCTGCGATGTACTACATTGCGAGGCTCACAATGTGAGTATTGCATTGTATGGACCTCCTTACGCAGCAGCTTCCCGCAGGAGTCGACACACGATGAAGAAGCGTCTTGCAATCGCAGCGGTCCTGGCAGTAGCCCTCGCAACATCGCCACCTCCCGTGCGGGCGCAACAGGATGGCACCCTGGTCGAGGTTCCCTTGCGCCAGCTCGGCGGGCGGCTCCTGGTGCCGGTCGACGCCGGTGTCGAACACCCGGTCGACTTCGTCCTCAGCACCGGCTCCGCGGTGACGGTGCTCACGGAAATGGCGGCGCAGCATCTCGGCGCAGCCGCGCAGCTCACGCTCGGCGGCCTGCCGGTACCCCTGGAGGGGCTCACTACCATCCCGAACGACCAGCTCGCGGTTGACGGCGCAATGATCGGCGGCATGATCGGCGCCAACATGCTCAGTCAGTTCGACGTGCTCGTCGACGTGCCCGGCGGGCGGCTGCTTCTCAAGGCCCCGGGGCGGGAAGTTTCGTGGGACAGTGTCGCGTTGGGCGACCCGGTGCGGGTGCGCGTGCTGCACGGCATCGTGCTCAGCTTCGACGTTTCGGTCAACGGGCACGAGTATCCGGGCACCATGGATCTCGGCACGCCGATGGTCGTGGCCAACTCGGGTGTTCAGGCCGACACCGGCATCGCCAATGCAGAAAACGTCACCCTGGCCTTGGGCGGCAGCAGTCTCCGCGACGTGCCGGTCGAGGTGCACGACCTGGACTTTCTGCGGCGCTGGTCACCGGACGGCGCCGGTTTCGTGCTGGTAGGCGCGCCGATCGCGTACGATTGCGCCTTGTCGATCAGCTGGGCGCACCGCGAGCTGAGGACCTGCGCGCGATGAGCGATTATCTGGGGGAGTTCGAGCAGATGGTGCTGTTGTCGATCATGCGCCTCGGCGACGGTGCCTACGGCCTTGCGGTGCGCAACGAGCTCGAGGCGGTGGCCGGGCGCAAGCCGTCGAGCGGCTCCCTCTACACGACGCTCGACCGGTTGGAGAAGAAGGGCCTGATCGAATCGCTGGCGGGCGAGAGCACGCTCGCGCGTGGCGATCGGCCGCGGCGCTACGTGCGGGTGACCGCGGCAGGAAGGGCGCTGCTGGCGCGCTCGCGCACCACGCTTCTGGCCCTGTGGGAAGGGCTCGAGAGGTCGCTCGATCGATGAGCGGTTACCACCCCCCGCGCTTCCTGGAGCGCATCCTCGAATGGCTGCTGCCGGTCGGACTCTCGGGGCAGGGCACGCTCGGTGATCTGGCCGAAGAGTTCGAGCGCCGGGCGCTCGATTCGCCGGCTCGGGCGCGTGCCTGGTACGCGGGGCAGACCGCGTCCATCGTTCTTTACCGCGGCTTGCCGCGGCGCGCGGAAGCGCGGCCCCGACGCGCTGCCGGACTACGCGACGATCTTCGCTGGTCGCTCCGCTCCCTGTTTCGGCATCCGGCGTTCGCGCTCGCGGTGATCGCCGTATTGGCACTCGGCCTGGGCACCAACGTGGCGGTATTCTCCGTCATCGACGGCACGCTACAGGGTACGAGCTGGTGGGCCGATCCCGACGACACCGTCGCCGTCTGGCCCGGCAAGCGCTTCTCCTACGGCATGCTCGAGATGTATGCCGACGAGCAGAGCGTGTACCGCACGGTGGGTGGCTACGCGGAGCTGGCGTACGCGGTGCAGACTCCCGACGGCGACAGCATCAGCGTCAACGGCGTAGCGATGACGCCGGCTCTGTTTCGCGAGCTCGCTGTGCAGCCGGTACGCGGCCGCGCGCTCTTTGATGACGACGCCGGGATTGGCGTCGAACCCGTGGTGGTGATCGGCGAAGGGTTGTGGCGGCGCGTGTTCGGCGCCGACCCTGAGCTCATCGGCGCGCGCATCACGGTCAGCGGCGCGCCCGTCACGGTGGTCGGCGTCCAGGGAGCCGGGGGCGCCGCCCCCGGTGGACGCGCCGAGCTGTGGTTTCCCTTGTTCGTCGATCCGCGCGACGACGACTTCTTCAAGGCGAGCAACTACACCGTGGTCGGCGTGCTCCGCCCGGAGGCCGGCCTGGCGGAGGCACATGACGACCTGATGGCGTTCACCGACCTGCAGGCGCGCCTATTCCCCGCCTTCTTCAAGCGTGGTTACGCGGACGGTGTGGCGGGGGTGGCGCCGGCCGACGAGGCGCAGCGCCGTTTGATCGCCACGCCGCTGATGTTGTTGTTCGGCGGGACGGCATTGCTGATGCTGGTGACCGCGCTGAACGTCGGCACATTGCTGCTCGGCCGCGCCATCGACCGGCGTCGCGAGCTCGCTGTGCGGGTGTCGTTGGGAGCCGGCAAGGGGCGGGTGGTGCGCCAGCTACTTGTCGAGGGAATGGTCCTGACGATTCCGGCGCTCGGCCTCGGACTGGTGGGCGCCGCGTACGGCGGCCGCTGGATCGCCGGGCTCTTCGTCGAGCAGGCGGTGGTCGCCACAAGCTCGGTGCTGTCGCCCGCCGTGATGACTTTTGCGCTCGCCGTCACCGTGGCGGCCTGGCTGGTGGTCAACGTCGTGCCCACCGCGCACTTCCTGCGCAGCCAGCGCGCCGGGCTCACGGTCGCGCCCGGCTCCGGCGCCGGCATGCAACGCGGCTTGGTAGTGGTGCAGGCGGCGCTGGCGACCCTCCTGCTGGTCTCCGCCACGCTGCTCGTGGCCACGGTCGACAACCTGCGGCGCGTGCCGCTCGGCTTCGAACCCGACGAGATGTTGACGGTCGAGCTTTCCACGCCGGCGGCGCGGGTCGAGTCGCTGGCGGCAGCGCAGCAGCTCTACGACGAGCTGGTCGCACAGGTCGGCGGACTTCCCGGCGTCGAATCCGTCGGGCTTACCGGCTGGCTGCCGCTGCGCGCCGCGGCCCCCGGCACGCCGATCAACCTCGAAGCCGCACCCGTCGACCAGCGCGAGGCGGTGGGGGCGGCGATGCATCGCGTCGACGCGGGCTTCTTCGAGGTCTTCGAGGTCGAGCCGATCGCCGGCCGCCTGCTCGGCTCCCAGGAGCGCTCCGCCGATGCGTACCTGCGCGAAGAAGGCCGTGTCCTCGGCGCCAGCGGCGTGGTGATCAACGAGATGCTGGCGCGGATTCTATGGCCGGACGGCGAAGCCGTCGGACAGCGGATCGCGATCGATCCGCACGCCTGGAACATGTGGGTACCGGTGGTCGGCGTGATCCCCGACATCCGCTCCGATGCGATCACCGGGCCCATCCGCCCGGCGGTCTACGTGGCGATTGGCGAGAGCCCGACCCGTGACGTAACCCTGGTGGTGCGCACGAGCGGCGAAACCTCCGCGCTCGGCCCCGCCATCCAGCGACGGGTGCGCGAGGTCGACGCCCTGGTTCCGGTGCGCTCGATCGCCGAGATGAACGACGTGGTACGCGCGGCCTATTCGACGTCGTGGGTGATGATGGGGCTACTCATTGTGCTCGCGGTGCTCGCGACCTGTCTCGGCGCCGTCGGAATCTATGCCGTGCTGGCGCACCATGTGGCGCTCAACAGGCGCGAGATCGGCGTACGTATGGCGCTCGGGGCGAGACCGGGCACGGTGGTTCGTGCGGTGGTGCGCTCGGGGCTCGCGCTGGCGCTCGTCGGCATCGGCGTCGGCAGCGTCGCCGCCGCGATGTCGACGCGCTTCCTCGAATCCCTGCTTTTCGGTGTCTCCGCCCTGTCCCCGTGGGCCTTCGTGGCGCCGGCGCCGGCGCTGGCGCTGGCTGCCGCGCTGGCGGCCTGGGTTCCGGCCGCCCGCGCCGGCCGCTTGCCGCCGTCCGAGGTGCTGCGCGGCGAGTAGTGAATGTAGTGATCCGCGGCGAGCCTTTCCTGCGCCGCCCCGGAGCACTCCGTGGCGAGCCTTTCTCACGCTGCCCCGGAGCACTCCGCGTCGATGCGTTTCTCGTACAGGTCCGCCAGCATGCGGGTCATGCTCCCCGGTCGGCCTTCGCCGATGGTGCGGCGGTCGACGGCGACGACCGGTGTGAGCCCCCCAAACGTACCGGTCACGAACGCCTCGTCCGCCGAGTAGACCTGGGGTAGGGAAAAGCGCTTCTCGAACGTCGCGATCCCGTTGGCGCGACAGATTTCCAGGACCACGCCGCGGGTGACGCCGTTGAGACAGTAGTCGCCGGTGGAGGTCCAGACCTCTTCCCCTCGGACGATGAAGAAGTTCGTGGCGTTGCAGGTGGCGACGAAGCCGTGCGGGTCGAGCATCAGCGCCTCGTCCGCGCCGACGTTGATGGCGCCGAGCATGGCGAGGATGCAGTTGAGCTTGCTGTGGGAGTTGATCTTCGGGTCCTGCACATCGGGTCGGCCGCGGCGGATGTGGGAGGTGATCAGGTGGATACCCTGCTCCCGCGGTTCCCGGCTGGCCTCCTTGTGCTCCGCTGCTATGACCACGGTCGGCGGCCCGACATTGACGCGCGGATCCTGCGATGGCGTGTGCTTGAGCCCTCGCGTGACCATCAAGCGCACGTGCACGCCGGATTCCATGCCGTTCTCTCGCACGGTCCGGTACAGCGCATCCACCAGCTCCTCGCGGCTCATGCCGATGTCGATCTGTAGCGTCGCGGCGCCCTCGAACAGCCGGTCGAGGTGCTTGTCCAGAAACGCGAAAACGCCTTTGTGAAGCCGTAGCCCCTCCCAGACGCCGTCGCCGAGCGCGAAGCCGGAGTCGAACACCGAGACCTTGGCCTCGGCGCGGGGAACGAGAGCGCCGTCGAGGTAGACGAGAACGTCTCGATTCCGTGGGTCGGGGATGAACTCGTGCGTCCCGGGCATGGGCCGGATTCTACCGCTACACTGCGGCGGATGAGCGCGAAACGACATCTGGATGGACCCCCAGCTGGCGGTCGGGGCCTGACCGAGATGATGAAGGCGGGACGCGAATGAGTACGCCGTTCGAGCGCCCGCGCTGGTATCGACAACTCCACTGGCAGGTGGTGGCCGGGCTCGTTGTCGGCCTGGCCTACGGTGTCATCGCCGGGCTCGCGGGGTGGGACGGGTTTACCTCCGCATGGGTCGCGCCCTTTGGTCGCCTGTTTCTCAACTTCCTGAAGCTGATCGCGGTTCCGCTCGTCTTCTCGACGTTGATCCTCGGTGTCGCATCGCTCGCCGACGTGCGCAAGCTCTCGCGCATCGGCGTCCGCACCCTCGGCGCGTTCCTGGCGCTGAGCCTGCTGGCGTCGCTGATCGCCGTGGCCATGACCCTGATGCTCCGGCCGGGCGTCGGGCTGCCGGCCGATATGCGGGCGGAACTCGTGGCCTCGTACGGCGCCTCCACCGCATCGGTGGCCGAATCGGCTGCGGGATTGAGTGGCGCCGGCCCGCTGCAGGCGTTGGTCGACCTGGTGCCCGACAACCTCATCGCCGCGGCTTCCAGCAACGCCAACCTGCTGCAGCTCGTCTTCGTCGCATTGCTGCTCGGTATCGCCCTCTTGCACGTACCGCAGGAGAAGGCCGAGCCGGTGCTGCGGCTGCTCGACGGCACTGCGGAGGTCGTCATCCAACTCGTCAAGCTGGGGATGAGGCTGGCGCCGCTCGGCGTCTTCGCTCTCATCGCCGAGGCGCTGGTGGCGGTCGCTCCCGACGACCCCGCACAGGTGGGCCTCCTGTTGCGGGCGCTGGGTGGCTATTTCGTCACGCTCGCGATCGCGCTGCTCGTGCAGACGGCGGTGGTGTTTCCTCTGCTGCTCCGCTTCGGTGCGCGGACGCGAGTGACCGAGTTCTTTCGAGGTCTCTCCCCGGCGATGTTGGTAGCGTTCTCCACAAGCTCCAGCGCCGCGGCACTTCCCGTGAGCATGGAACAGTGCCGCGACGAGCTCCATCTGCCCGACGAGGTCATCTCGTTCGTCCTGCCGCTCGGGGCGACCCTGCACATGAACGGCACGGCGATGTTCCTGTCGGCGGTCGCCGCTCGGTGTGGCGGAATTGGCCAGCGTCGTGGGCATCTCCTTGATCGGCTCGATCGGCGCCGTTGCCATTCCCAGCATCGGCATCGTCTTTCTCGTCGTCATCCTCGAAACCATCGCGGTGCCGGTAGCTGGGATCGCACTGGTGCTCGGTGTCGACCGGCTCCTGGACATGATGCGCACGACGACGAACATCACCGGCGATGCGGTCGTCGCCGCCAGCATCGCATCGTCGATGAAGAGCTCCGAGATGAAGAGTTCCGAAGGAAACCGAC